>JALVDN010000196.1 GCA_027008965.1 Flavobacteriales bacterium
TTTTCACGGAGGAATAAGCTTTGAACCGTATCGCAAACAGTTTGATGAACTGATAGGAAAACCTGACATGCGTTATATGGAAATCTATAATGCCTCGGAAGGATTTTTTGCTTTTCAGGATGAAAAGACACCCGGAACACTACAGCTGATGTTGGACTATGATATTTTTTATGAATTTATTCCCATGACGGAATTCAACGGTAGTCAGTCTGAAAAAATAATTCCTCTTTGGGAAACGGAGCCCGGCCTAAATTATGCGATGGTCATTAGTAGTTCGTCCGGATTGTGGCGCTATATTATCGGTGATACGGTTAGTTTTACAAGTGTCAGGCCCTATAAAATTAAAGTAACGGGACGCACCAAACATTTTATCAATATGGTGGGAGAAGAAGTTGTGGTTGAAAATACGGATAAAGCCCTTAAGTTGGCCAGTGAAAAACACGGAGTTTTTGTCAAAGATTATACGGTAGCCCCCGTTTTTATGAGAGGAACTCAAAAAGGAGCTCACGAATGGATGATTGAATTTAAAGAGCCACCGAAAGACGTAGAAACTTTTGCCGCGGATTTAGACCGCTTTTTACAACAAGTCAATTCGGATTATCAAATCAAGCGAACCAATGATATCTCACTCAAACAATTGATTTTGCATGTGGCACGTCCCGGATTGTTTCAAGATTGGCTAGCCAAACACAATAAACTCGGCGGTCAACACAAAATCCCCCGTTTAAGAACCGATCGGGAGTTGATGGAGGAACTTTTAGAGATGAACACATCTTTCAGCTTATAAATGCATCAACTGCAACAAATTTTCCATCAATTGTTCAGGTTTTTCTTCAATGACAAATAAAGGTTCGTTCGATATATTTAAAAAACCTTCATTTTCCATCCGTTTGATCATTATCATTAGCGGGTCAAAATAACCTTCCGTGTTCAATAATCCGGAAGGTTTCAAGTGCAGGTTTAATTTGTTCATGGCAATCATTTCAAAAAATTCATCCAAGGTTCCTATCCCGCCGGGAAGTGATATAAATGCATCCGAAATATTTCGGATGACTTCCTTGCGTTCTTGTAAGTTTTTTACGGAAATAATTTCATGCATTTGCGGATGTGCCACTTCTTCCGGATTGAAAAATTCCGGTAACACACCGATTACTTTTCCTCCTTGTGCCAAAGCTCCATCGGCAACGGCGCCCATCATTCCGTC
Organism: Flavobacteriales bacterium; assembly: GCA_027008965.1. Classification (GTDB taxonomy): domain Bacteria; phylum Bacteroidota; class Bacteroidia; order Flavobacteriales; family Flavobacteriaceae; genus JAADED01. Next base: position 1,205 of record JALVDN010000196.1, read on the forward strand.
TTTACCTCCTCCGAAAACCAAATCAAAACCCCGTTTGGCAATTAAACTTCCCAACCGGTATGCCTGATTTGTATAAATTTCATTTTTCCCCGCAAAAGCGCCTCCGAAAACCGCAATGGCCGGCATGATTAAATCTTTTCAAGAGCTTGGGATAAGTCAGTAATCAAATCATCCACATCTTCAATACCTACGGAAAACCTTACCAATTCATCCGTGATACCGGCTTGCTTTCGTGCTTCGGGTGACATACCGGCATGTGTCATAGATGCAGGGTGTTGAATAAGTGTTTCCACACCTCCTAATGAAACGGCCAGTTTAGCCAATTGTACACTGTTCATCAATTTTTTCCCTGCTTCCAATCCGCCTTTTACACCGAAACTCATCATGGAGCCGGGACCTTTCATTTGTTTTTTGGCCAAATCATATTGCGGATGTGATTTCAATCCCGGATATTTCACCCATTCGATTTTAGGGTGGTTTTCCAAGTATTTGGCAATTGTGATGGCATTTTCCTGGGCTTTCAAAACACGCAACGATAATGTTTTGGCTCCCCGGTAAACCAAATAAGCCTGATGCGGATCCATATTCGGACCGAAATAAGCCATGGTTTTACGTAGTAACGGAGTAAAATCTTCCTTATTCCAAATCAAAGCGCCACCCACTACATCGGCGTGGCCGTTTATAAATTTGGTAAGTGAATGTAAAACAATATCCGCGCCCAATTCCAAAGGCCGTTGTAGCACCGGCGAAGAAAACGTGTTATCTACAACAACAGGAATACCGTATTCATGCGCAATGGAAGAAACCGCTTCAATATCAGTCAATTCAATGGTCGGATTGGTGGGTGTTTCCAGATATACCAATTTTGTATTGGGTTGAATGGCCTTTTCCACTTCGCGTTCATCTGCCGTATTTACAAAAGACGACGCAACCCCGAACTTCTTGAAATAGGTTTCCAAAATACCGCGGGACGGTCCGTATACCGCCGCCGTACTGACCACATGATCACCTTGTCCCAAAAAAGCCGCAAATAAAGTTGAAACCGCCCCCATCCCCGAAGAAAAAGCTAAACCGAACTGGCCTCCTTCCAATGTTGCCAATTTTTCTTCCAACGACCGGATAGTAGGATTGCCTATCCGGGTATAAATAAACCCGTCTTCTTCCCCGGCAAAAAGTCTGGCACCATGATCGGCATCTTTAAACTCAAATGTGCTGGTTTGATAAATGGGAGTGACCACGCTTCCGAAAGCATCTTTGAAATCACCGGCGTGCACCGCCAATGTATCCAATCCGTAACTTTTATTGTTTTTCATCTCCATATTTTTGATCTAAAGGTAAGCATAAATCATAATTTTTGGTATGATAAAATTTTTTTATATGTTTGAACAACAAACAAAACAGAGATGTATATCCGTTTTACAAATAATAATAATAACGAACTGACTTGAGGGCGTAAAACCTTGGTAAGATAAACTATGAACCGGGTTTTACGCCCGGTTTTTTTGTTTTGTGACAACTATAAATAAAATAAAAAACTATGTGTGGAATTGTTTGTGCATTTGAACTAGGCGTTAAGGCGGAAGAACTTCGCCCTAAAATTCTCCGCATGTCCAAAAAACTGAGACATCGCGGGCCCGAT
>JALVDN010000197.1 GCA_027008965.1 Flavobacteriales bacterium
TCCGGCATGCGCCGGAACTCGCTCGGAATGACAGTGCGCTACTGATTTTATTGATATTTTCTTTGTCATTTCGAAAGCGTTGCGAAGCAACGACTGAGAAATCTCTATCTACATAAAAAATGAGATCCCTCGTCTTCCGGCATGCGCCGGGAGTCGCTCGGAATGAACTGTCGTAGTCCTTGTTGTAGTGGAGAGTGGTTTAAAAGCTGCTCAACACCATTGCAAAAGTATGGGATGACACGCTACTTCAATGTTTGCAGTAGGAGAACGAAAATCACAAATCAACGTTCTGGGCTCGATGTTCATTATTCAAGCACGGCTTGTTGTGCGAAAATAAGCGCCAGGGATGGGAGCGATATGAGGCGAAGGCGGTGGTGATGGTTTTCCGCCCGGCGGAGGCTGACAGCGGGAAGCCCTACGCACGGGCGGGCCGGCGCGCCATCAAGGTGCGCCGGCTTAAACCACACCAACCGCCAAGCCGAATTCAAGCGGACAGCCCGGTGCCAGCCGGGTGAATGCGCCGGCTTGCGAGCCATCGGCGAAGCATGGCGGCATGCATGAACCCGTGCGGGCAGGCGCCCTGATAAAATTTTTGAAAAATTTTTTTGAAAAAAATTCACTCTGCAAATAGGTTGCATTGACCCCTTGTAGTTTTGCTGTGAAAAACAAAAAATCATTAACAATGAAACGAAGATTAAACGAAAACATTAGAAAGCTTTTGGGAGGCTTGCAGATTGGAAAGATGCAATTGTATGAGGGTATGGTGGTTTTCCCGCTGTTCTCAAGTTTTGAAGCGTTGGAAGATTGTATGGGATTGGATGAAGCTTTTGAAAAGGAATGCGTGGAATTTAAAGAGGTGAGTGACAGTGGGCGTGTGCCGGAATTATTGGCGGTGAACAAATGTGACCTAAAGATTTTGATTTTGGAGGGTCAGGAGTTGAAGGGTGCCAAGCAAAACCGGACCTTGAACACTTTTATTTTATTACCGGAGCACTCGGAAACTGTGATTCCGGTGAGTTGTACGGAGCAAGGGAGATGGCGCTATGAAAAGAAGCATTTTGATTTGACGGATAAGTTGGTGGGTAACCGTGTACGTAAGGCGATCAGTGTTTCGGTGAAAAACAATTTTATGCTGGGAAGGAAATTTGAATCAAATCAACATAAAGTTTGGGAAGAGATAGACGGATATCAGCGTGTTTTTGAAAGGTTTAATGCAACCCGTTCATATGACCGTCTTTTTGAGGATTTGGAGGGTAAGGTGAAGAAGTATGAAAAGTATTTTCCGCCGGAAAAAGGACAAACCGGCATGGTGGTGTTTATAGATGCGAAATTGGAAGGTGTGGATTTAGTTTTGAACAAGAAGATTTATGCTGATAATCATTACAAAATATTACGAAGCTATGTGGTGGATGATTTGGAACGGAAAAGGAGAAAGTTGGGTCAAAAATCAGATTGGTTCCGTGTGAAAATGAATTATGACTTGATAGAGCAAGAGATGCGAAAGATTATAGGCGTTTTTTGGGAGGAGACGGCAAAGTCGGATGAATTTGTGAGCAAATCGCCCGGTTTGGGTTATGAACATCGTTTGGTGGGAGATAAGGTGGAAGGGAATTTTTTGGTTTATCATGAAAAGCCGGTGGCGGGTTATTTGTTTCCGAAAGAGGAAAACAGAACGGGTAAAATGTTTGATGAACTTTTCTAAAAATTTTGATACAAAAATTTCAGAACTAATCATTAAAAATAATAAGCCATGTTAAACTTTTTAAAAAAACTACTGGGTAAAAAATCAAGTAATGATGAGTCCGCTCCGGAAAAGGACGGAAAAAAAACCATTCTTAAAGACATTGAGATGAAGCACGTGAATGATATTTTGTTGTATCTCAAAAAGGATCATTATAAGGAAGGTTATGTTGCGGCTTTGAAAGTTCCGGACAAAAAAATGGCTGAAATATCATTAGAGGCCGTCAAGGCGGATTATTTGGGTTATATACAGAAGATTGAGAATCGTTACGTAGAACGCAGGAAAGAAACCGAAAAGATCAAAATGTTGAATGAAGCCAACGGACTGTATGATTTGGTAAAAGAAAATGATAAGGTATTAGAAACCATTGATAGTGAAATGAAGATATTGGCTCAAATACGCGAAGAAGTCATTCATGAAACCGAGAACGGCTATTTTCAGTTGGTTATCAAGACTTTTTGGAGAGGATTTTATGCCGGGATGTACGATGTGCTTCAAGGAAAAGTGATTTCGGGTTCCATGGATGTGAACCGGGCAGATAAAGATGTAGAGAAGCCTATTACTAATAATTCACAAAACACTAACCAATAAATTAAAATTTTACAATGATGGAAGATTTCAAAAAAAACATTGTGGAGAAGACTACTTTTCGTAAAAACACACCGATTATCCGTTTGGGTTGTTTCCTAACGGGAATGAATTGCCATATATTGCGTCAATGCAGTGAAGCATCCTACAAGCAATTGAAACGATATTTGGCGGCTTTGTCCATTATCATGGGTTTGTGGGGTTTTATCGGATACAAGTTTGCACAGGTTTATTTTAAGTTGGATATGTGGTATGCCTTCTTATTCGGGCTGTTTGCCGTGTTTTTAGTGTGGGCCGTGGAACGGACGATTATTTTGGGGCGTAAAAGTAAAGGTATTGGTTTCATCCGCTTTTTGCTGGGGATTATCATGGCTTCTATCGGTGCCATTATTATTGATCAACTTCTTTTTCAAGAAGATATAGAGAAAGAAAAAATCCTTCAAATTCAAGAAGAAGTAAACCGGGTTGTACCGAAGAAAACGGTGGAATTACGTCGT
>JALVDN010000198.1 GCA_027008965.1 Flavobacteriales bacterium
ACTCGCCTGCGGCTCGCTCCTACGAAATGACACGCTCTTCTACAATAAAATCAGTACCGCACTGTCATTCCGACGGAGCGAAGCGACGAGGAATCTCTGCGCCGGCGGGCGCAGTGGTATCCTTTTGAAGGCGAAGCCTAGCGGATGTTTGGCCGAGGAGGCTCGCCGGCGAATGCCGGGAGACCCCGCAGGCCAATATTACATCCGCAGGCTGAGCCGAAAAAGATTTAAACGAAGCACGCCACAAGGCGCCCAAATGATAGAAAAATTCATTCCAAACGGTTTTCATTCCATTTATCCGAGCATGGAAACCCGATTTTTTCGCTTAAATTTGTGAAACCATATAAAACTCTTCCTACCCATGAAAAAAACAATATTCATAGCACTTTTATCGGGGTTTTTCTTTTTTGTCACGCAGGCACAAACCAAGGAATTGACTTTGGAGGACGCCGTGTTGGGATACTATAAAGGCTTATATCCCGAACGTTTGCAAAATTTACAATGGGCCGATGATGTGGATGAATTCATGTATAGAACCGACTCGGCTTTGGTGGTGAAAACGCCTGATGGTAAAATAGTTGAGCAATATGCTGCCGGTTTTTTCAAGGCGCATGTGCCAGTGGAAAATATTCCGTGGATAGAAGGATTTTCAAGCCGGTTTTGGTTGTTTTCAAAAGACAGTGTGTATTATTGGCTTGCGCGCGATGGCCAGCAATTGCATCAAGTGAGGTTGCCTTCTGCGGCACGGAATGAAGATGTTCATTTTCAAACCAAACGGGTGGCTTATACGATTGGCAACAATCTTTATTTGGCCGATGAGAAACATACAAAAATCAATATAACAGCTAATGATGACCCTAATATTGTAAGCGGGCAAGCCATAGCCAGGCAAGAGTTTGGCATTTATAAGGGAACTTTTTGGTCGCCAAGCGGGAAATATTTGGCTTTTTATGTGAAAGACGAATCGGATGTGGAGGAATATCCATTGGTGGATGTGACCCAAACGCCGGCCCAGTTGAAATCCATCAAATATCCTATGAACGGACGCGGGAGCGAAGAGCCGGGTGTTGGCGTGTATGATGTTGAAAAAGATACGACTATTTATTTACAATTATTTGACAAGGCCGGAAAATATCATTATGTGACCAATCTCACTTGGGATGACAACGAGCAATATATTTATTTGGCCGAATTGAACCGGGATCAAAATCACATGTGGTTTAATCAATACGATAGACAAACCGGAAAATTTGTCAAAACTTTGTTTGAAGAAACGAACCCCAAATGGGTGCAACCGCTTCATCCGGCTTATTTCATTCCCGGAACCGGAAAATTTGTTTGGCTCAGTCAAAAAGATGGCTTTTGGAATCTTTATTTGTATCACCGTAGCGGAAAATTTTTGGGACAACTTACGTCCAACAAGTGGGTGGCCAAAGATGTTATCGGGTTTGACAAAACCGGAGAATATGTTTATTTCATCGGAACGGGAGAAGACCCCCGCGAGATGCACTTTTTCAAACTGAAAATCAAAACCGGCAAACAAAAACAACTCACCAAAACAGCAGGGACACATTATGTTTCATTGAGTCCTTCGGGAAAATATTTTTTGGATCAACTCACTTCGGTGGAGGTTCCCTATAAAGCCTGTGTCAAGTCCACTGAAAATAAAAAATTCAAAACCTCTTTATTTAGCGCTCCGGATCCTTTGAAAGATTACAAAGTGCGCAAACCCGAATTTTTTACCATGAAGGGCGTGAATACGGATATTTTATACGGGCGTATTATTAAACCTTATGATTTCGATCCGAATAAAAAATACCCTGTTTTACTATATGTTTATGGCGGGCCCAATGTGCAATTGGTCAAAAACAAATGGCTGGCCGATGCCTCGTTGTGGATGTTTTGGTTGGCCAACCAAGGCTACATCGTATATTCCGTGGATAATCACGGATCGGATAACCGGGGTTTTGCTTTTGAAAGTGTCATTTTCAGACGGCTTGGTGTGGTGGAAGCCAAAGATCAAATGCTCGGTGTGGCTTATATGAAAACTTTGCCCTATGTGGATCCCGAACGATTTGCCGTACATGGTTGGTCTTTCGGTGGTTACATGACCTTGACGCTTATGACGGATTATCCCGAGGTTTTTAATGTTGGCGTTGCAGGTGGTCCGGTGACCGATTGGAAATGGTATGAAGTGATGTATGGTGAGCGTTATATGGATACGTATCAAACCAATCCCGAAGGATTTAAGCGAACATCCATTTTGAATAAGATTGACAATCTGCAAGGAAAATTACTTACCATTCACGGATATATGGACGACGTGGTAGTTCCGCAACACAACATTGCTTTGCACGATGCGGCCATTGCCAAAGGTGTGTATATGGATTTTTATCTTTATCCGCGAGCCAAACATAATGTTTATGGTAAACGGCGTGTTCATTTATTGAAAAAGTTGTTGAATTTCATTATTAAAAATAACCGGCCGTAGTGTCAAAATGTCAATGCTGATTTAAAATGTATAATTCTTGATGAGCCTAAAGTAAAAACACCTAAATATGAAAACAGCATTTGAACAACTCAAAATATATAAATCCGAAAACAATCAAACAGATTTTACAAGCTTGATAGAAAAATATCTACCCAAACTGGAGCGCTATGTGAAACACCGCATTAAAACTTTTGAAGCTAAGCGTAAACTTCCCATAAACTATTATTCACCGGCAGATGTCCTTGCTGAAGTTTATTTGAGAATTTATAATGATTTTGACAATATAACCAATGAAAAGCAACTTAAAGTAAAACTTTTCAAAACTGCCGACGAA
>JALVDN010000199.1 GCA_027008965.1 Flavobacteriales bacterium
ATATCAATGAACGATTAATGAATTTACTGACAATGAAATAAAAAAACACTTTGCTAAGATTGTGGTATGGCGGGCAAAGTACTAAAATGAACAAAAGTGCGGAAAATCCCGATACTACTAATACACGTAACAATTAGCAGTCATTAAAAACATAAACAAATAATGAAAACAGGCATAATAATTGGAATTTTAGTTGTAATGGGAATTATATATTTAATTTCTAATAAAAATAGCGGAAATAATCAAATCATACAAAGAGCCAAGCAAATTCAACTCAACGAATTGGAGTCCGTAATGACACAGCTATTGAATCGCCAATTGGAGTATGACTTTTTTGGAATAACTTCTGATGGAATAGATTGCATATATTTTGTGAATAACAACGGTAAAATTAATATTGAATTTGAGGTAATGACTAATGAACAAAAGCCTTACGCAAAAAAAATTACAAGTTTTGCCAATAAGAACAATTACAATTTGATTAAAACAACATACGGAAATAAGCCACATTATTCCGAATTAAAAGAAGCACCTGTTTATAAACTTGAATTAAATGCTGACAAGAGAAAAGCAACAGAGATTGGAATAGAAATAATGAAAAATATTTTTAATAAAAATGAAACTACAAAATTTGATGTTGTTCCATAGAAGTAATAAACGGATACTAACAATGACTATAAAGCATAGGCCTAACCAATCAAACCGTTTCTAGGTTTCATAGCCTCACCATTCATACACATTCGCCCTTCGGGTGCTTTTTTTGTTAGAGTCCGCGCCAGGGATGGAAGCGATATGAGGCGAAGGTCCGGGCCTTGGTTTTGTTGTCGTCCGGGCGGGCTCCGAGCGAAGACGAGGAGACCGCACGGCGGCATGCGGAGGGTTTGGCGCAGGCCAAAAACCGGCCCGGGGCGAGCCGAATTCAAGCGGACAGCCCGGTGCACGCCGCATGAATGCACCGCCGGACGAGCCATAGGCGAAAGCCGGCGGTTTGCATGAATGCGTGCGGGCAGGCGCCCTTATAATAAAAAATACCCGGATTTTTCGTTCAGTTTTTACTTTTTTATTTAGCCTCACATTTCATTATCTTTGTAAGATTTAATAAAACGGCACATGAAAAAATTGAATTTCAACCTTATAAAAAGAATACTTGCTTTCACGGTTTTCTTGATTAGTTTTATTGTTTATTTTTTGACTGCCGAACCTACGGTGAGCTTTTGGGATGCGGGGGAATATATTTCAACTTCCGCCAAGCTACAAGTGGGTCATCCGCCCGGGGCTCCGCTCTATCAAATGTTGGGGGCCATTATAGCGGGTTTAGCCACCGGGCCGGACAAAGTGGCTTTTCTGATCAATCTGCTTTCGGGTTTTATGAGTGCTTTGGCGGTGAGTATTTTGTTTTTAACGGTCAATGAAATATTGTTATACGACAAAGAACAGGGCTATGAACCTCAAGGTGCGGAAGCCATTGCTGTTTTGGGAAGTGGATTGGTAGGTGCTTTGGGATTTGCTTTCACGGACACTTTTTGGTTTTCGGCCGTGGAAGCCGAAGTATATGCTATGGCCACCTTTTTGTCGGCATTGTTGTTTTGGATGGGGCTCAAGTGGACCAAGTCGCTCGGAATGCCCAAAGCCAATAAGTGGGTGGTTTTGATTGCTTTTGTTATAGGGTTGTCTTTCGGGGTGCATTTTATGGCCATTTTGACCATTCCGGCCATCGGTATGTTGTATTACTTCAAAAAATATCCGCAGTGGGATTGGAAAAAATTTATTTTGGCCAATATTGTTGTGGTTCTGATTTTGGTGGTTATTTACAAAATTTTAATGCCTTATACGCTCAAATATTTCTCCGCTTTGGAAATTTTCTTTGTAAACAGTATCGGCCTGCCTTTTCATGCCGGGACTTTGATTGCCGGTTTGATTCTGGCTTTTGTTATTTACAAACTTCTTCAAAAAGCACGAGCCAAGAAAAATCTTACGATGGAAACGGTTGGCCTGATGTTTCTTTATTTAATGCTTGGATTTTCCACTTGGATTATGTTGCCCATCCGTTCCAATGCCTATCCGCCCATCAATGAAAATACGCCTTCCAGTGCCAGGGAACTTTTGGCTTATTATAACCGTGAACAATACGGGGAAACTTATTTGTTCTACGGCCCGTATTATACGGCCTATTTCCATGGATTGGACAAAGAAAAACCTTATGTGGACGATAAACCCAAATATGAAAAAGATACGGTTTTGGGCAAGTATGTTATTGTGAATAACTACAAAAAAGCCAAGCAAAATCTCACCCGTAAACACAAGGGATTGCTGCCGCGGATGTGGGACCCGTCCAAAGCCGCCAATTATGAAATGATTATGGGTTACCGGCCGGGACGCAAAGCCAAACCGAGCTTGTTTGACAACCTGAAATTCTTTTGGGATTATCAACTCGGTTATATGTATTGGAGATATTTCATGTGGAATTTCGTTGGCCGGCAGGATGATGTGCAAGGTCAATTGGATAACCACGGAAATTGGTTGAGCGGAATTAAATTTATTGATGAAATTTTCCTTGGAAATCAAGATAATTTACCGAAAGAATACAAAGAAAATCCGGCTCGCAATACCTATTATTTTCTCCCGCTTATTTTGGGTTTGATAGGTCTGCTCTATCACTACAGAAAAGATCCTAAAACTTTTTATGCTTTATTATTATTCTTTATTTTCACCGGAATAGCCATTCTTTTTTATACCAACGTAAAACCTTTTGAGCCGCGCGAAAGAGATTATGCGGTGGTGGTTTCTTTTTATGCTTTCTCCATTTGGATAGGT
>JALVDN010000200.1 GCA_027008965.1 Flavobacteriales bacterium
ATATAGGTAGCAATGCAACACCAGTGTATTTGGAAGTATCCACATAATCAAACACAAACTCCAAACCTTTCATAAGTTTGGTTTTTTTCAAGCGTTCGTCAACATTATAAATATCAAATTCTATTTTTTCGTATTTATCATATTCATAATAATCATAAAGATTCACCCCTCTTTTTCGTTTATGTTTCCAAACTTTTTTCAGCAATTCAACCGCCGGGTTACCTTTATTTTTCGGTTTGGCTGCATAGATTTTCACTTCTTTCAGTTTTTCCGCTTTCGGAGTGAGTTTTATAACAAGATTCAATTTATTTTTTCCTTGTAGTGATACGGTTTTCTCTTTATATCCCACAAAAGAAATCTTGATACTGGAATGATTTTTTTCAGAATACAGATAAAATTTGCCGTCCTCATCCGTAATGGTTCCGGTAGTGGTTCCCGGGAAATAAACATTCACAAAAGGCATAGGGTCATTATTTTCGTCCAATACAATGCCTTTCACCCGGGTTTGAGCCGTTGATATTTGGAAAATCAGGAAGGACGTCAAAATAATTAACTTATGTTTCACGAAAAGAAATTTTTTATTCCTTATCAAAAAACGTGCAAAATATTTTTACCAATTTAAAACTGATTTTTTCACAAGATATGGTTCACGAAAATAATATTTTTGTTTCATATCATTTATTGTATGATATTTGTATGATTAAGATTATTAAATTTAGCACAAGGACGATGAAACAAAAAATTTTCAGATTTATTTTTGTTCTGTCATTAATAACTTTTAACGGGCAAAATTTTTTTTCACAAACTTTTTACCGCATAAAAACGGATGTTACCATAAAGAAAAAAAACTTTGACGGAACTTTTTCTTTGACCAAAGGAACCGTGTATTATGATAGGCATCAAAATATGCTTATATACGATTTATGGTTTCCCGAAAAAGAAAAACTGATTATGGACAAAGCCATGACCTATCATATACGGGGCGGGAAACTTATCCAAACTTTTCAAAATCCCACGCCACCTGAGGTGAGTATTTTTTCATTGATTTTGAAAAACTCCATTCAATACTACGGATTGGAAAACTCCGATTATCAACTGAAAGATATAGAAGAAGACAATGGGTTGATTATTTCCACTTGGATGCCGCCGGAGCATTTGAAATCTGCGGTTGGAAAACTTATGATAGCCAATCAAAACGGCAAAATAAAGGGTATTATTTTCTATTCCACGGATGGTGAAAAAATTATCAGTAAGCAATTTTTTGAAAACTATATAAAAGTAAACGGATTGGATATTCCAACCAAAATGGTACAGTTTTTCTATGATAAAACAGGGAAAGAAAGTTTACAAACAACCGAATTTAAAAACATTGTGATTGATGAAAAAGCTAATGATCATCTTTATCGTTTTCCTTTGGAAAAGTATATCAACAATTAGTGCACAAACAACAAACCATACTTTTTATATAAATGGATTGCCCGCTATTTTCGATATGGAAGAACATAAACATGACCATGCGAAATTTATAAGGGAAACCGATAATGAAGCGGTGATTTTTTTCGGCGTATTATATTGGACTTATAAAAATTTTATTTCATCACAAGACGTGGAGAGTTGTGTTTTTGTTCCTTCCTGCTCCACCTACATGATGTTGGCCATTCAAAAACACGGCGCTTTCATAGGGTTTCTTGACGGCATGGACCGTCTCACAAGATGTGGTCCTTTTGCCAATGGTCGTTATCCTTTTAACCCCAAATACAAAAAATATGAAGACCCGGTCGATTAAAATATTTGCACTTTTTATAATTGTTTTTTCTTTCATAGCCAATGGCCAAACCACCGGAGATTCCATAAAACGGCATCCTTCTCAGCCCGATTTATTTGATGCGGAACACACCCGTCAATTTGCAGATTATCTCTATAAGAGCGGACAATATGATTTTGCTGTTGAAGAATATCAACGCCTGGTTTTTTTGGATCCCGGTTCATATACGGCCAAAACCGGCATCATAAAATCTTTCAGGCAAATGAAACAAAACGACAAAGCCTTATTTTTCTATGAAAAATTTTTTCCTTCACCCGACACGATTCCCGTTTCCCTTCAAAAAACCGGTGTGGTTTTAAATACATTGGAAGGATATTATCCCCAAGCCATGAAACTTTTGAAAATATCAAAAATCCGGGACGATGAAAAGGAAACCCTGATGTTGGGTATTCTCATTCTGCAAAAAAAATGGAAGGAATCACTAAAATTTTATAATGCCTCCGATCAAAATCAAAACGCCGTTTTTCATCAGTTTGGAAACGCAGTCAACCGCAGACTTCAACATCCAAACAAAAGCCCTTTTTTGGCCGGAGCCATGTCAGCCGTCGTTCCCGGGCTCGGAAAAGTTTACACCAAAAACTATGGAGATGCACTGATGTCATTTGTTATTGTAGGTTTAAACGCCTGGCAAGCATGGAGAGGATTCAGCAAAAACGGAATCAAAAGCGCTCACGGTTGGATTTTTGCCGGAATAGGTGCTTCTTTTTATCTGGGTAATATTTGGGGATCGGCCAAGTCGGCCAAAAAGTATAATGAAAAACTGGACAATGAAGCCATCAATGAAGTCAAAGCTGTTTTGGAATATAATTATTAGTTGGGGCTTGATAAGCTTGCTCCAAGCCCAAACTTTGGAACAAACCGTTTCCATAGCCGACAAGATGATGGAAAACGGTCAATATGCATCCGCGCTTAAATATTATCAAAGGGCACAGTTTTTCGGTACACGTGACACCTATCACCTCATCAACGGTAAACTAGGTGATGCCT
>JALVDN010000201.1 GCA_027008965.1 Flavobacteriales bacterium
CAAATAGTTGGGGATACCGTCGTTGTCGGAGTCATCATCGCGAGGGTCACCGTTTCCGTTAGGGTCTTCGTCTTTAGTACGGATTCCGTCGCCATCATCATCTGCATCCCTATAATCGGGAGTTCCAGGGTAATTTTCTCCAAACACTGCTTTTTCGTTTTCCTCATCGGTATTATCATTGTTTGGATTTCCGTCGCCATCCAAGTCTTCATAATAATTCGGCACGTGATCATCATCCACATCATAGTCCACATATAATACATGAAATTGAATAATGACGGGAGAATAGGCTTTATATGTTTTTCCATTCCCGAAATCAACCGTGGAAGAATAAGGTGTTAATCCCGAAGGCATGATAACCACGCCCTTACCATAGTTTTGAAAATCAACGGTTCCATCGGGATTTACCGTATAAGTTCCGGTTTTAAAAAAAGGTATTACTCTTCTTAATCCTAACGATAGGAATCCTTTCACAAAAGGGGTCCAAACGAATGTCCAATCGGGATTGTAGTGGGTGGACTCCGCCAGTAAATCAAATTTAAAATCAAAAATCTTGCCCGTCAACATTACATTGTCTGTTGTGGAAACCGTATCTTGGGTCCCCGGAGTAATGCTCAAATAATAAACATCATAGATCAAATCATCCACTTCCGGGTCTTTTACTTGAACCACCTGCATTACATCAATGAGTGGGGTTTGAGAATTAGGATCCGTAAATGTATCCAAAACAAAATTCATATCCGCATCGATAGTATAAGTATGTGTTTGAAGAAAACTTAAAATGGAATCTTTTTCGGTTTGATATTGTTCTTTCCGGTCACGGGGCGGCTCATAGGTTATATCATCTTTCTTTTTACATTTGGTAGCCAATAAGATAAGTGAGAAAAATAGGGCTACGAATATTTTAATGCTTGATTTATTCATAATCATTTATTTAAGAGTGCAAGTTATGAAATTTGTTTATTTTTACTGCAATAATCATACCTGTTTTTATGCGGATTGACAAATTTCTTTGGGCAGTGCGTTTTTTTAAAACCCGTAGTTTGGCTTCGGATGCATGTAAAAAAAACAAAGTAACGGTGAACGGTCAACCCGCCAAGCCTTCCAAAGAAGTATTCCCCGGTGATAAAATAACGGTCAGAAAAAACCAAATCACTCATGAATTGTTGGTTATCGGTGTTCCCGAAAACCGCGTGGGAGCCAAGCTTGTTCCATATTATGTTAAAGATTTGACCCCTAGAGAAGCATACGAACATTTGGAATTGGTTAAAAAAGCCAAACTTTATTACCGCCAGAAAGGAACAGGGCGACCCACCAAAAAAGACCGCAGAAAATTGGATGATTTTTTGGATACCGAGGAATGGGATGATTGGGATTCAGATGATTTGTAAGGAATGTAGATATTTCTCCAATTCGCCGGGAAAATTATTTTTGTTTTTTTCATCCGAAAGAATCATCAAATCATAAAATTCGGGAAATTTATCAGTTATCCCTACTTTAAATCCGGCTTTTATTTCGGATGAAATAAGTTGCTCAAACACATCTTGAAGTCCCGTCAGATCTATCAACAAATCCCAAGGTTTGGAAATCAGTTTGGCCATATTATGATCTTTGATTTTTCCGGTGATGGAAACATCTTGTATGCGCAAAGAAAAATGTTCATTGTTATCTTTGTTTTTAACAAGCGAAACCGTGTGAATGTTCTCAGGAGGAATACCTGTCTTTTTTGAAATTTGAAGTAAAAAATTTTTCTCAGGGACAAAATTTTCCGGAAAAAGGATAAAACATGATTGGAGGGGTATGTTGAGTTTTCTCTTTCTTTCCAGATTTTTACGGATTTTTCTTTCAATAAAATATTTTTTGATGAAACTTGTCATACACATATGATTTTAATGGCGCTAACTTCTAAGAGCTTTTACTTTGTTCATGAATGCCTTCACTCTATCAGGATCGGGAGCGTTTTGCCATTTTCCTTCATATTTGAAATAGGAACCAATGATGAATGCATCAGCCAACGGGAAAAAGGTTTCTATATTATCCACGGTCAAACCCGAACCGATCAAAATCGGAATGTCCATGTTTTGAATGACCCGAAGTTCTTCCACATCGGGTTGAATACCGGTATGTTCACCGGTTATAATAACTCCGTCCGAAAGAAAAAAACGGGCGGCCGAAACATGTTCTCGGATATCTAAATCGGAAGTGAGTGCATGAGATGCGTGTTTTTTGCGAATGTCCGTGAAAACGGCTATATTTTCCGCACCGATTTGTTTTCTATAACGCAATAATTCTCCCGCATCGGATCCCATGATTCCCTCATCGGCGGTGTGCGCAAAAACAAAGCCCTCGGCCCGGATGAAATCCAAACCAGCCGTATGAGCCACAGCTAAGGCTTCTTTATTAGCGCCGGCTAAAATTTGTATACCCACAGGCAAGCCGAATTCTTGTTTGATAGCATGACCTATCAACGACATCATGGAAACAACTTCCGGCCCCGCTTTCCTTTTTAAGTAAGGAACATCATGCATGTTTTCAATCAGTATGGCATCCACACCGTTTTCCACTAAAATACGGGCATCTTGCAAACTTTGTTTCAATATTTCTCTGGGTTTTAACTTGTTTAATGGCGTACCGGGAAGCGCCGGCACATGAACCATAGCAATAACGGGTTTCAATTGATTATCAAAAACGGTTTTAAAAAGTGAAGACATCAACTCATTATTTTGATGTAAATTTACTCAAATTTTCAACCCATGAGTTACCGGCAAACGCAAATCACCGTTTTTGGTGCCGCCAACACGGACTTGAT
>JALVDN010000202.1 GCA_027008965.1 Flavobacteriales bacterium
TCAAATTGAAATTGAAAAAGATCCCGCCGGTGAAACCAAAATTAAAGGTATTGTCGGTCCCAAACCTCATGTTTGGACCATGTTTATGTTTCTTTATTTTTTGGCCGGTGCGGGATTGATTTTTTCATTTGTGTGGTATTATGTGCATAAATCCTTGGACGAACCCGCCAATCTGCAATTCTATTTGATGGTTGCATTTCTCATTTTACTGATATTGATTTATTTGGCCGGTCAAATAGGAAAACGTTTGGCCAAAAAACAAACCGAAGAACTAAAAATGTTCCTGTCAAAAATCATTCAAAAGACCTGAAAAAAGTACGAGTAATTGAATTGGTAGAACATCAATTATTAACTTCGTTGTCTCAAGGCCTCGTATAAAATCACCGCCGCCGAAACCGAAACATTCAAACTGTCAGCCATACCGTTCATGGGAATATAAATATTCCTGTCAGCCATTTTTCTAAATTCATCTGATAATCCTTCCGCTTCATTTCCTACTGCTATCGCCACATTATTCCGGTAATTTTCTTTCCAATAAATGTTGGCATTTTGCAAGGTGGCCGCAAAAATTTTTATAGTTAAAGTTTCTTTAAGGTTCTTTATGTCATTAAGTCCGGCTATAAAAATTTTTTGAGTGAAAACCGTCCCCAAACTCGAACGGATAACATTAGGATTATAAATGTCCGTCAGCGGATCAATCAAAATTACAGCACTTGTTCCAACTGCATCGGTTGTGCGCAATAAGGCCCCGATATTTCCCGGTTTTTGAATCTTTTCGGCCAACAAAAGAAACAAATCCCGGTCGGGTAGGGCAGACCAATCCGGTTGATGAGATTTTTGCCGGCCCAAGATCATAATTCCTTCCGTTGAACCCCTATAGGCTATATGTTCATAAACCTGACGAGTTACTTCAATAACTTCTACGCCGGGATTTTCTTTTTTGAGTTCGTCCAATAATCCTGTAGAAGTAAAAATATCCCGGCAAAAAATAATTTTTTCAACCTTGTAACCGCCCAGCATAGCTCTTCGCACCTCCCGCGTTCCTTCGGCCACAAATTTCTTTTCTTTCCTCCTGAAACTATTCTTGTGCAGGATTTTTACAATATACTTTATCAATGGATTTTGAAGGGAAGTAATCATGATTTAACAATATTACCCACAATTCCCGCCACCGCCAAAAATAAAAATATAAAACTCACTATGTAGTTAAAATTCCTGTTCAAAAAAGCAAATTTACCAATCAACCTCCGGGCATAAATGGAGTAAATACTCAAAATGGAAAAAGCACCCAGCAATGCACCCGCCACAAAAATGCTCACATAGGGTTGTTCAAATTGAATAATACCATAATAGCGCAACAAACTGCTGTATGTAAAATAAAAAGGAATGGCCATCGGGTTGATGAGTGAAATAAAAACGCCATATAAAAACGAATTACGAATATTGAACTTGCCCACCGCCGTTTCCTGATATCGTTTTTTTCGTGCTTGTTTATAAATCAAAAATGAAAGAATCAAAAATAAAACCACTGCGGCTTTGGAAAACTTCATCAAAATCTCGGGATGTTCCAAAAGATATTCGGCTCCCAAAATGGCCAAATGTGCTTGAACTATGACCGGAAAAATCACACCCGCCGCAAACTTGATGCCTTCCTTGGGTCCTCTTTCCACTGCTGTTTTCAATGCAGTCAATGTCAAAAGTCCCGGTGCGGTGAGACCCAGAAAGGCCATAATAAACCCTACAACAAAATGGGAAAGATACAGCATTTAAATACGTTTTAACTGCTGTTTCATCAGGCGGATTTGATCTTTGAGCATTCCTTTTTTATCCAATTTCTTGGCTTCGTTCAACAAATTAATGGCCTCTCTTTTGCGCCTTTTGGCCATCAAAACGCCTGCCAATGAAAGCTTGGCCAATGCCTGATCTTGTTTCAACACCAACCCGATTTGCAAAGCTTTTCGCAAGAATTTTTCAGCTTGATTAATATTTTTCCTGGAATAAATCATCCCCAAAAGCATATTGTAATAAGCCAACTGCGGTTTGATGAGCGCTTGCTCCGGATTTTTTATTTTGCTCAAAACACGCTCGGCGCCGTCCAAATCCTCTTTACGCATTTTGAAAAAAGCCGCCAGTAAATATTCATTTCGCACTAACAGGAAAAAAACCAAAATGGCCAAAAAAATCAGGAAAATCCCATTGCCGATATTATCTTCCGTGAACTGCCAAACCGCCAGCGCAATCAATCCCAAACCCACAAGAATCTTGAAATATTTATGTTGAAGAATTTGAATCATGACGCATAAAATTTACGCAAAAATAGAAAAGAATTACCGGAAAACATAATTAACCGCTCAAGTGTTCATATATTCAGCATCAAATATTTTTCAGGGCGCCTTATGGCGTGCTCCGTTTAAATCTTTTTCGGCTCAAAGCATTTTTGTATGTTGCCGTGCGGGGTCTCCTCGTCGTGGCTCGGAGCCTCCTCCGTCAAACAAAAAATAAGCTTTTCGCCTTCAAAAGGATATCACTTCGCCCGCCGGCGCGAAGATTCCTCGTTGCTTCGCTCCGTCGGAATGACATGATGCTACTGATTTTATTAGGATTTTAACATGGCATTTCGAAGTAGCGAGGCACGAGCAACTGAGAAATCTCATGCTGTATCCGTTAAGAGATTTCTCCTCACTTCGTTCGTCGAAATGACACGCTTTCTTTCATGTTTACAGTAGGAGAACCAAAATCATAAATCATAAATCAGAATTCGGAGTTCGATGTTCATCATTCGTGCACA
>JALVDN010000203.1 GCA_027008965.1 Flavobacteriales bacterium
CTTCCGGGGTTGTATTGGGTGCAACCGGATGGTATTTACTTCTTCCTGCGGCAATTAAACGTTTAGGGTTGATTTGTTTATTTTTTAAAAGTTGTCTGACAACTGTGGTGGCTCTTTTTACGGATAAATCCCAGTTGTCTTGAATGAAAGCATTTCCATGATAGGGAACATTATCGGTGTGACCTTCTATCATGATTTCCACATCGGGATTTTCGGCCAAAACACGGGAGATAATGCGAATGGCATCGGATCCACGTGATTTCAGTTTCCAACTGCCCGAGTCAAAGAGTAATTTGTTTTGCATGGAAACATAGAGTTTTCCGTTTTTCATTTCCACACTTAAGCCTTGATTTTCAAATTCTTTTAAAGAGGCGGTCAAACTTGATTTCACCCGGTTGAGGATGGCCTCTTTTTCTTGTATCAAAGCTTCCAATTTGGCTATTCTTTCGGCTTTTTTATCTAGATCTTCTTTGAGTTTTTCAAGTTTTTGTTCTTCTTCGGCCAATTTTTTTTCTTTGGCTTCCAGTTCACGTATCAAATCGCGCATTTTAACAGACTGCGCTTCCAGGGCTACAGTACTTTTTTTGGAGAGTGCATCGTAGGAAGCTTGCAGGTTTTTATAGGCTTTGTCGGTGGTTTCATAAAGTCTTTTCAGGGTTTCATATTGTTCACGAAGGGTTGTTAATTCGGTTTCCACTTTTGCGCAACGGTTTTCATAAAGCATCAGCGCATTTTTCAAGCTGTCGTTTTCTTCTTGAAGTGCTTCAAAATCAGCACGTTGGGTGAAATATTTTTCTTCTAATTCATCAAATTTTTTTTTGGCTACACAGGAATGTAGCAAAACGGCCAGTCCGAGTATGAATCCTAGTTTTTTCATGTGACGTTTAATTTTAATAAATATAAGGAGAAAATTCCTGAAACAATGAGTAGTTTTATTATTTGATAAGCTTGGAAATATTTTTTCTTTTTGAATAACGCCATGATGATTCCCAATATTATCCACAGCAGGATAATAAAAAAGGGAAACCGGGTTTCTTTTGTTTGAAGATAAAGTGCTGTGGAAACGAAATATGCCGATAAGAGGGAAATATAAAAGAGGATGTTTAGTTTTTTTTCGCCATAGCGGGTTAAAACCGTTTCGATTTGTTGCGCAAAATCTCCGGGCAGGGTCAGGAAGTTTTTTATTAATTCTTTGATAAACAAAATGAATGCAACTAATATTCCGGTGAGGATAAGAAAGCTATTTACTTGTTTGAAAAAAAGCATAATCCCGAAAAAAGGAAATAAAATTAACAATACATTTGCCATTTCATGGATGAGTGCTTTATGCTGTAGTTTATGTGAATATATCCAAATAAGGAAAATAAAGAAACTAAAAAAAAGAGCGGCTCTCCAGGAAATAAATAGACCCGAGATAACAGATAGAAAATTCAATGCAAAATAAAGATATAACTTTTTGTTGGTTTGAATTTGTTGTTCTAACCCTGTCTTTGCGGGACGATTTATTAAATCCCGCTTTAGATTGTAAAAATTATTGATGATATAACCGGCCGAAATGGCCGTTGCCGTAGAAAATAAGAATAAAATAAATTTTTGATTGAGTAGAAGTTTTAGGATTTGACATTTAGGGCAATAAATAATATGAGCCATGATAAATTGTGCCAATAAAAGTGCCATTACATTTTGGACTTTTACCAATGATAAAAGCCCCAGAAATTTGAGAAGGATTTTTTTCATGCCGGTTTAGAAGCGGTATATTACTTCCAATTTGAAGTCTTTCAGTTCTTTTCGGGTTTTTTCAAAATCTTCGGTGAACCCGAGAATAAATCCGCCACCACCGGATCCGCACAATTTCAAGTAATAATCGCCGGTTTGCATTCCTTTTTCCCATACTTGCAGCATGTTGACCGGGATCATGGGCCTGAAATGTTGATAAACCGTAGCGGAAAGATGTTTGATATCTTTCATCAGGTTTTTGAAGTCGCCTTTGATAAAACTTCTGACACCGGAATCGGTGTATTTGATAAATTCTTCTTTGAGTATTTTTCTAAATCCCTCATCTTTCAATTTTTCCATAAAAATTTGCACCATTGGAGCGGTTTCGCCTGTTTTACCGGTATCTATGAGAAAAATAGCACCCTTACCGGTGTTGTTGGTTTGTGGAATTCCCGTGGGTTCCAAATCATCTTTGGACCGGATTAAAACCGGTACACTCAGATAACTGTTGAGTGGATCCAATCCAGAACTTTTCCCATGAAAAAAATCTTCCATGGCGGCAAAGGTTTTTTTGAGCCGTATAAGTTTTTCACGGGTCAGATTTTCCAGTACGGTTATTTTATTGTTGGCATAACGCTCATAAACGGCCGCCACAACCGCACCTGAACTTCCCACACCATAGCCTTCGGGAATATCGGAGTCAAAAAACAATCCTTCATCCAAATCTTTTTTGAAAGCTTCAAAATCCAAATCAATCAAATCCGTTTCGGTTGATTTTTGTTTCAGGAAATGATAGAAAGCCTTGAGATTTTCATTGGATTTTTTTTGCCGCTCGTTCAAGTTGTCGGCTTTTTTTAATCCACCTTTGTAATGCGCATACGGTATAGCCAAGGCAGTGGAATTTTCAATGATACCATACTCACCGAATAGCAGAATTTTAGCAAAATACAAAGGACCTTTTTTCATAAGTAAAAGGTGTTTTCAGAGAGCAATTTAGTAAAAATAAACGAAAAAAAGCCGCCCATTTACGGACGGCTTTTGTTCAGGATTAAATTCCGATTTCAGTTACAATTATCATATTCCACATCTTCCGTAGCCACAGGGTTGTCTCTATCATCTTTGATTTCATACTTGATGGGGAAGCCTTTATTATTATAGGTAATGGTTGTAAAGGTTTCTTCGGTAGTGGGGTTATTACCATAAACATTATGGGTGGTATGAATTACATTATTAACACGAACCGGAGGATAAGTGACCGTTTTAACATTATCAAAAGCCCTTTTACCTTGGTCGTATTCAAAATCATATTCTTCTTTGACTGTATTCATGTTGTTGGTGTCATACCATTTGATGTTGGTTACATTATCACCTGTATAGGTATAAACGCCGGTTTCGTCCGTAGGATTTTGACCTTGATTCCAAAGATCATAGTCTTCAATTCTGACTTGTGAAACTTTATCTCCATTATAAGAATAGGTAACAGTCCAAGCATCAAGCCAAGTGACGTTATCATTAGCTAAAACTTGCAGTTTTCTTTCAGTAGTTTTATCGTTTTGTGTTGTATATAATACGCGGGCTACAACATTTCCTTGAATAATAATATCAATTCTTTCCAAAAGACCTTTATTTTCATCTGCATAATAGTAGTTGTATTTGTATAGTGATCCGTCTGCAAAAGAACGGTCTTTTGATTTTATAAGATTTGTACCGGTTTTGTATTTATAAACCGTTTCTTCGTTTTCATTCGGGTCGTTATGATCCGTGTATGTTATTTTATCCACCAAACATTCAAATTGTTGGTCGTCGTTGTTACTACTATCATCATCCTTTTTTTTCTTACAAGCAGTGGTGATTACTGCCAAAGAGAAAAATAAAATCCAAAGTTTTTTCATTGTTTTCTTTTTTTGAGTTTATGCTTAAAAGCAAATATACTAAAACTTATGATTGAACCAAATCATTTTTTTGATTTGAAAAAATAACGTAAATTTGCCTTGCTTTTTTTCGGGATGTAGCGCAGTCCGGTTAGCGCACCACGTTAGGGACGTGGGGGTCGCAGGTTCAAATCCTGTCATCCCGACCATCCAAAAACCATTTTGCCGAGCAAAATGGTTTTTATTTTTTAGACCGCTGAAAGCAAGCTTTCAAGCGAGGCTAAAAAATAAAAACTACAATAGCGAAGCTATTGGTTTTTTGTATGAGCAGTCTTAGCGATGTAAAAGGATTCGCCGTCAGGCAAATCCTTTTGTTGTTAGTAAACTTGTTTGCAAGCTTGTGCGATACAAAAAAAAGTAATTGCGTAAGCAATGATGGTTTTTATTTACAGTCAAAAATGATTCACCGTAAAACAAAAAGCCTGTCACAAAAAATAAAATAGTTTTCATAACTTGCAACAGCCTTTGAAGTAGAAGTATGGGGAGAAAAAACAAACTGAAACGTTTTGAGGAAAACCAAAGTTTTCCTCATTTTTTTGAACCCACAAGAGATGAATTAATCTCCGGTCAATTCGTATTAAAAGGTCAATGGAGCCAACAATTTTTTAAAAACAATCATCCCATTGTTTTGGAATTGGGATGCGGAAAAGGCGAATACACGGTTGCCCTGGCACAAAAATTCCCTGAAAAAAATTTTATAGGAATAGACATCAAAGGTGCCCGCATGTGGCGGGGAGCCAAAAATGCTTTGGAATTAGGATTGAAAAATGTAGCCTTTTTGCGAATGCAAATTGAATTGTTGGACCATGCATTTGCCCAAGAAGAAATATCGGAAATATGGATCACCTTCCCCGACCCGCAACAAAAATTCAAACGGACCAAACACCGTTTGACTAATCAAAACTTTTTAAATTTATACAAAAAAATACTCGTCCCTGAACATATCATTCACCTCAAAACCGACAGTGAATTTCTGCATGGCTACACCTTGGGAATTCTGGAAGGCCGGGATGAAGAAATCTTGTTTTCACATCATGACATATACTCACACCCCGAACCTCCGTCTTTTGTGACCGAAATCCAAACCTTTTACGAGAAAAAATGGCTCGAAGAAGGCAAAAAAATCACCTATACCCGATTCCGCCTCAAAAAATAAAAAACCCGTTCTGTGTTGAACGGGCTTTTCATCAATATAAAACCATGAAAAAATTACGCTTCCACCACCAATTCTTCCACCACAATTTTGTCGGCTCCTTTGCTGAGTTGGAAAAGCATGATGGCATCAAACAACAAACTGATACCCACATATAATCCCACCAACCATGCAGCCGTGAGTGGATTGTAAGCATAATACACAAACAACACACCCAACACTGTGCTCACCAATCCATTGATTACCGCCCAAACTTTATTCACTGCAGGTTTCAGTTGAAAAGCAAGCACAAAATTCAACACGGCGTCAGTGAAAAGATAAACGGCCAGCAAAATAGCCAATGTCGTTGCCCCTACAAGCGGATTGAGAACCATCCATAATCCGATGAAAACCAACAATATGGCTTTCAACCAGCCTAATACACTACTTCGGTCAACTTGCCAAGTGGTGTAGCCTGTAAAAATTCCACTGAAAAACAAAAGCCAACCCACAAAAACCGACACCGTAAAAGCTAAAAATTGCGGCAGAAAAATACCTAATAAACCAAGTAACAGAAAGGCAATAGCCAATCTTTTTAGATGTACAACATACTTTTGGTAAAACTGTTTTCTCTTCGGATAATTTATCATAGTAGTATTTTTTTGGTTACATTACATAATATAACATCACAAAGCCGTTTTGTCAAGCTCTTTAACTAAAGTTTAACATTATTTCAGGGCGCCTTATGGCGTGCTCCGTTTAAATCTTGCTCGGCTCAAAGCATTTTTGTAAGTTGCCGTGCGGGGTCTCCTCGTCTTCGCTCGGAGCCTCCTCCGGCAAACAAAAATGAGCTTTTCGCCATCGCAAGGATAACACTTCGCCCGCCGGCGCTAAAATGTATCAACAACCAAAAAATGATTGCTATTGCTTTTAATGAGAGATAAGCTTACACATATATTTTAGCTTAAAAGGAATTGTCTGATGGCGAATCCTTTTACATCGCTGGCTGTAAATAAAAACCATCATTGCTTACGCAATTACTTTTTTTGCATCGCACAATCTTGCAAACAAGTTTGCGCTTGTGCGATACAAAAAAACCACTTCACTTGCGTGAAATGGTTTTTATTTGTCGGGATGACAGGATTTGAACCTGCGACCTCTTCGTCCCGAACGAAGCGCGCTACCGGACTGCGCTACATCCCGAAAAGCAACGCAAATTTACAATTTTTTTGATTAAAAAATCTTGAAAACAAAAAAGACCGCCTTTTTCAGACGGTCTCTCTTCTTTGTAGCGGAGGCAGGACTCGAACCTGCGACCTTCGGGTTATGAGCCCGACGAGCTACCTGCTGCTCTACTCCGCGATTTTGTGTTGCAAATATACAATAAAATTTTACACTTGTCAAGCCTTTTCATTGAATTTGAGCCAATTTTCCCAAACCAAATGCGTAGGCAATCCCATCACAGTATAGAACGAACCCTTGATTTGCTCCACCCCGATTAGTCCTATCCATTCTTGAATACCATAAGCGCCCGCTTTATCAAAAGGCCGGTATTTCTCAATGTAATAAGCAATTTCTTCTTCATTCAAAGGTTTAAAAACTACTTCCGTTATATCGGAAAAGCTAATGAAACTATCAGCAGAACGCATACAAACGCCGGTTTCCACCAGGTGCGTTTTTCCCGATATACGTTTGAGCATTTCATAAGCCGTCTTTTCATCTTCGGGTTTTCCTAAAATCATTCCTTCCGATTTAACCATGGTATCGGCGGTCAATAGAACCTCATCCGGTTGTAATATCCGGTCAAAACTTTTACTTTTGAGCAGGGCTAACTCTTCTACATTATTAAACGGGAATTGTTTTTCATCAAAATCAATTGATACTTTTCTATAAGGAATGTCCATCCGGCGAATCAGTTCTTCCCTTCGGGGTGAAGCACTCCCGAGAAGTAAAATTTTATTAAAATCCCTTGTTTTCATAAACTGAAAAAATATAAGAATATTCCTTCTATCATCAGTAATTTATAAAAGTCAATGAGTTTTTTCCATCTATCGGCCTTGAAATAGAAACGAAACATATAAATACTCATCACCATAATCAAAACCCAAGTGATAACGGATAATAGAGAATGTTTGATCTGGAAAAAAGAAAATATGATGAGTAAGAATAATAGAACATGATTAACAAATGTTATTTGAAAAGTGAGCGAAGGCGAAATGACACCCAAGGTCATATAACCGCTCAAACGGTCACCCCTCCGGTCCAATAAATCTTTCAGAAGTTCCCGGTTGAGATTGGACCAAAAAGCCAAAAGGCTCATCAAAACAAGTTGAATAACTATTGGCTTGGGTAAGCGGAAGAAAACAATGAAATTGAGAATGATCAACGCAGTCAAAAAAGCAATCAAAACATTGCCGAATACAGGTGTTTTTTTCAAAACAAAATTATAATTGACAAGCAAGATGATTATTCCGCTAAAATACAAAACCATTTTAGGTTGACCTGTTTTGAATCCTAATATTAAACCGGTGATAAGTCCTATCAAATAAAAAAAATACGGATAAAATTTTCTGAAAGATATGTTGTTTCTGTGATAGTAATTTTTTTTCCTGTTAATTTTGTCCGTACGGACATCGGTCAAGTCGTTTTCCAAGTTGCCACCGGCCATGATGAAAAGTTCGGTCAAAACAAGAAGGACGAATAAATCAAGGCGAATATAAGGGTTTAGTTTCATCCACAGAAGTAGATTTAAAACCAAAACAATCAGTAGATTATACCACCTTATTCCCTTGAAGAATAACATACTTTTATACTTTTGGCCAATCTCCCCTGACCAACAAAACCTGCCGGATTAAATCCCGCACACAAGTTTCACCACCCGGATAAGGTGAAATGTAATCCACCACGGATTTTACTTCAGGAACGGCATCCGAAGGGCAAGTCGATAATCCAGAAAATTTCAAAACTTCCAAATCGGGTATATCATCGCCCATGTAGGCCACTTCATCCGGTTGTAACTTATATTTTTCAAGGAGTTGCTTGAGTACCGGAAGTTTTTCATTCACCCCCAAAAAAATATCTTGCACACCCAAATATTCAAAGCGTTGCCTGACATTGCCATCTTTTCCACCCGAGATGATAAAAATGTGATAGCCCTTATCCACTGCATACTTCACCGCAAAACCATCTTTGACGTGCATGCTTCGCATCAAAGGGCCTTCGGCCGGCAAATAAACTTTCCCGTCCGTGAAAACGCCGTCTACATCAAAAGCAAAAGCCTTGATGTTTTTCAATTTGGTTTTGTATCCTTTGTAGTTGCTCATCCTTAAAATTTTATTTTATAACTTATTCCATAGCCCATACCGAAACCGAATTTAGAAATATTGGTTTTGAAAAATCCAGGAATATAGACCGGTTCGAAATTTTCCGGTTCATCTGCTTTCAAAAGGTATTTGCCGGCTATTCTCAACTCCAGATATAAACCCCGGAAAATTTCGGTTTTAACCGAAGAAATCACTTCAATCCATCGCGCTTGCAATGCTTGTGTAGTTTCATTCAGTTCCCAAACCACCGGTTCACCATGCGCACCATAAGGATAGATAACAGCTTGATGAATGTGATATAAATAATTGGCTTGAGCATAACACAACCCGATGGTTATATCATTATCCGTTCCCGGCCAATTTTCATAGGCATTATATGATACTCCCGCCTTCCAGTAAGTTCCTTGCACGTCGAAGCGATATTTTTTGAAATCCAACGTATTTTGTTCCAAGCCGTAAATCAGGTCTAATCTATATCTTTTATAGCCTGCATCCACACTGAACTCGTCTAATTTACCGCCCCTGGTTGCGCCCCAAATTCTCTTCCCTATATCATAACCGGGCCGAATAAAATATTTTTTATCTTTTGGGGACTTTTTCTTTTCTGTCAGTGATGAATCAACAGCTTGGATTTTTGGTTTAATCATCAAATGCCCCTTTTTTATTTTCAATGAATCCATTTGCGAATAGAGGGGAAATAATGTGATGAATAACAAGCCTGTATTAATGATAAATCTCCACATGTGCAGTTGAATCTTGGGTTATTACAGGTATGACAACCTGTATTTGTTGAATCCAATTATCACCGTCGTTTACGGATGAGGCGGTCAGATTTTTGAAATGCATGATATAACCGCAAGCCTTACCGGCAAAATAAGGCTCGGGTTGATATTGAAAAACCACTTCATCCGGATTAACCACCGTATTTCCATTGCGATAAATGAATTTGAATCTTGTTTCTTGACTTTCCAATGCCAAGGGTAATGTAATGGAATCCGTCACCGAAAAGGGAACAATCGTATCTCCAGCCATATTCAATACCACCAGTGAATCCACCGGTTCTTTTTGCTGCGTGATTTGATTTTTGAAAACCACCACCAAACCCGGCGTGTGTGCATCCAAACATAAATCATCCCGTTCACATGAAATTATCACGCTCCATATAAGCAACCCGAAAATTAATATCTTTCTCATGCGTCTTTTTTTAAACTTAAAACGGCAATATTCTCCACATGGTATGTTTGCGGAAACATATCCACCGGTTGCACCGTTTCCACCTCATATCTATCCGACAATAATGCCAAATCCCTCGCCTGGGTGGCCGAATTACAGCTTACATATACAATTCGTCGCGGCAATAAGTTTTTGATTTGTTCCACCACTTTTTGATGCATACCGTCTCTAGGCGGATCGGTGATAATAACATCCGGTTTTCCGTGTTTTTTTACAAATTCACCGTTAAAAATCTCTTTCATATCACCCGATTCAAAATCCACATTTTCAATACGGTTGATCCGTGCATTCTCACGTGCATCCTCCACAGCATCGGGAACGGATTCTACACCCACCAC
This sequence comes from Flavobacteriales bacterium, assembly GCA_027008965.1. Lineage (GTDB taxonomy): Bacteria > Bacteroidota > Bacteroidia > Flavobacteriales > Flavobacteriaceae > JAADED01. The sequence goes on from JALVDN010000203.1 coordinate 9,674, forward strand.
TTTTTTTACCTCAGGGGCCACAAAAAGAGCAATGGTTCCCGCACCCGAATACAAATCATACACCAAATCGTCCTTTTTTAAATCTGCATATGCTTTTACTTTGGCATACAATTGTTCCACTTGATAAGAATTGGTTTGAAAAAAAGATTTGGCTTTGATTCTGAAACGAAGTCCCGCAATTTCTTCCTCAATATAATCCCGCCCTTTAAACAATTTCACCGGCAAGTCATAAATCGTATCATTGGCTTTGGGATTGACCACATAAAGCAATGAAGTGATTTCAGGAAATTTTCCGGCCAAAAAAGACATCACTTTTTCAATGGCCGGTTTATCTTCTTCAAAAAAATGCACCAAAACCATGACTTCGCCGAGTTTTGTAATCCGTATGGTCAATTGACGCAACAACCCCTTTCGTTCACGCGGATGATAAAAACCGATGTTTTCCTCCTTGGCAAAATCCCGTAAGGCATTGCGAATCCTGTTGCCGGGTTCGGGTTGAAGTTTACAATCGTCAATATCCAAAATCTTATCCCAATGACCGGGAATGTGAAATCCCA
>JALVDN010000204.1 GCA_027008965.1 Flavobacteriales bacterium
ATTTTCAGAGAGATAGCAAAATTTTAAAGCTTTGAAAATGACAGAAAATATAAACTGATGTAGCCTTGTAAAAAAAAGACTGCCTAAATATACTTTTTGGACAGCCTCGACGAGGAATCTCATTCTTTTGTCAAATTTGTTTGAGATTTCTCGTCGCTCGCCTGCGGCTCGCTCCCACGAAATGACACGCTCTTCTACAATAAAATCAGTAGCGCAATGTCATTCCGACGGAGCGAAGCGACGAGGAATCTCCGCGCCGGCGGGCGAAGTGATATCCTTTTGAAGGCGAAGCCGAGCGGATGGTTGGCCGAGGAGGCTCGCCGGCGAAGGCCGGGAGACCCCGCAGGCCAACATTACATCCGCAGGCTGAGCCGAAAAAGATTTAAACGGAGCACGCCACAAGGCGCCCGGAAAAATGCTTGCTTTAGAAGGCTGAATCCTATACGAGATCCATGTTTTTACGGGTGCTAATTCAAAAAATAATTAAGTATATTTGCAACAAACAAAGCTTTATGCCCATCACTAAAGATATTTTAATTGAAGACCTGGTGGAAGATTATCCTTTTGCCGAGGAATTTTTGCGGGTGAGAGGGGTGAAATGTATCCGGTGCGGCGAACCCATTTGGGGCACTTTGGAAGAAGCATGCAAGGAAAAAGGTTTTACGGATGAAGAGATAGAAAAAGTGGTGGAAGAGATGAATCAATTGGCGGAAAATCCGCCCGAACAAAACACACCGGACGTGCCGAAAATAGAAACCAAACCGATTGATAAAAACAATAATAAATGATGACGATACTGGACGCATTGGGAAGTGCCGAATACAAGCAACACGTCAGTTTGTTGGCTACCTTAATAAAACTCTCCGAAGTGGACGGCGTGATTGCCCCCGAAGAGTGGGAAATTATTGAGAAAATTGCCTTTAAATACGGGTTGAACGACCCAGAAGGCTTGAAATTTCTCAAGAAAAATGCCGAAAAATATAGATTGAGCACTCCTTATACGCTGGATGAGCGGATTGATCAATATTATCAACTCCTCAAATTGGCTTATGCCGACGGGCAAACCGACGAGAAAGAATTGGAGCTCATCAAACGCTCCATCATCAGCCTGGGATTCCCCACCGATAAAGCCGACGATATTTTTAACAAAGGGCTTGAATTGGTCAAAAACGGAGCGGAGTATGAGTTGTTTTATGAGGAAATTAAAAATATTGTTCTAAACAAAGAATAGTTTTTTGAAGAAAATCCCATTACTTATCATTTTTGTCTGGCTAATTGGAGGATGTAAAGCAAAACAATCTGTTTCTAGTGAAAAATCATTTCCTATCATTTCAAATGAACAAAAGAATCAATTGCTTCTTCATTACAGGCTATTAAATCAACCCGTTGCACAAGGTAAAGTTTTTAAAGTTTATTGGAAAGGAACGGTTTTCTATGAGGATAAAAAAATTCCGGTTCAATTCACGGTTCGCCCCGGCAACCGATTGAAAATTATTTTATATTATGCCGGAGAACCCGAAACCATTATTGACTATCCGGCTAAAAAATACGACACACTCACCGAGGCTCTTATTCAAAAATATATGCATTATCCACTAACCGGTTTGTTTCATGCTTTTTTGGAAACCCGAAATCCGGTGTATAAACTTCCCGATACATTACTTTACGGCAAAAAAGTATCGGTTTATAAATTTATTGATCAAAATACATCAGTAATTTTTTACAGAGATATAAAGCATGATATCATCCTCAGACAAAAAACGCTGTATCCCGGCAAACAACAAATGTCTATAAATTTTATGGATTTCAGAAAAGTGAACGGATTTCTTTTACCCTTCAGATGGGAATGGCACGATTCTGGTAATAAACCAGTCAAAATTATATGGAATCAAATTATTCTCCAATAAATATTGTATTTTTGAACTTGAAATAATTTAAAAATAATATAAATATGAAAAAAGTATTTTTAATCTTAGCAGTGTTCATCTCAGGAATTTCATTAGCGCAAAATAAAGCTGATGCAATTTTTGAAAAATACATCAAGACCATCGGTGCAGATAAGGCTTCACATGTAGAGGCCGTATTGCAAAAAGGAAAAATTAAACAAGCCGGACAAGAAATGGAATTTGAGAATTATATGTCTAAAAAAGGTGCAGGGTATATGAAAATGAAAATGATGGGTATGGATTTGGTTGTTTATGCTTTCAAAGACGGGAAAGGATTTAAAATGAACCAATCCATGGGACATGATGATCTGACGGAAGAAGATTTGAAAGAAATGAACAAAAAAAGCCAAAATCTTTTCGGTGATGCCGTCGCTTATAAAGACTTGGAAAGAGAGTATGTGGGAAAAGAAGAAAAAAACGGTGTGAAATATCACGTTGTTTTGGTCACAAAAGATGATCAAAAATTGAAATACTATTTCAATAGCAAAACCCATCTGATTGATTTTATTGAAATAGATTCTCCTCAAGGAAAAATCATCACTGAATTTAAGGATTACAAAGATTTTGGTGGCATCCAACAACCCACACATATTATTACAAAAATGGGAGATCAAGTGATAAGCGAAATGATTTTTGATGAAATTATTTGGAATCCTGAAAATATCTCCGAAGAAGTTTTTGAAAAGCCTGAATATTAATGCCTTACGGAATAAATTTTTTAAATCGGTTTTTTTCATCTACCTTTGACAAAGTTTAATTTTTTATTTTAAGTATTATGAACATTTATGTAGGGAATATCCCTTATCGCTTAGGCGAAGACGATTTGAAA
>JALVDN010000205.1 GCA_027008965.1 Flavobacteriales bacterium
TTCGGAAAGATAATCGGTTTGAAGATTGATATTGGCTCCGAATGCACCCGTTCCGTAGGTGGAAGTTCCCACGCCACGTTGCACTTCAATAGATGAAGTATTAGCTAAAAAGTCAGGGATATCCACCCAATAAACGCTTTGAGATTCGGCGTCATTCAGCGGGATGCCGTTTAAGGTTACATTGATTTGTTGCGGTCCGATTCCTCTGATTCTCAATCCGGTGTATCCCACGCCCGCTCCGGCATCGGACCAAGTAACCACTGAGGGTAAATTGCTAAGAACATAAGGTACATCTTGCACGATATATTTTTTTTCTATCTCGGATTTATTCAAAACACTTTTGGTGAGCGGTGTTTTGTCACCTACACGTACGGCTGAAACAACCACTTCTTCCAATTGCTCGGGTATTTCCGCTAAATCCACTGGAATAAAAAGATTTTTTTCCAGTAGGATCACTTTTTCAAGCGATTTATTTTTATAAGTTATTTGAAGCGTATATTTTCCTTTTTTTAATCGGAAGGAAAATTTCCCTTGATCATCCGTATAAACCGGTTTTTCAACCGTTGATATGTTTACAAGCGCACCTTTTACGGGTTCTTGATGATAGGTGACTTGACCCGATAATACATACTGCTGGGCATACAAACCTACTGTTTGTATCATTCCCAAAATCATCAATGTGAATTTTCGCATTTTGAATCAAATTGCGAAAGGGTGTGATTTGATCTTATCTCCGATTCCTCGACGGCATTACCCGCCCAGGTTCAAAGGGTATGATCTCAGCTCTTCCATTTAGAGCACCCCTTCGGTTATTACCGGCACAAAAATAGGGATAAAAAAGATGTTAATCAATTTTTTCAAAATAAAATTTCCCGGTAATTCCGTTATAGGTTTCTTCTACGTAGAAATGCTCGGTATCTAAGAAATTTAAAACTTTATTGGTTGCGGAAGTATTGGCTTGAGAATCCACTTTGAAAATAAATTCACCATCTTTATATTCCCACGTACCGCTGTATTCAAGATGAAGGACACAGTTTCCGGTAGTTTGATAAACCGTATAATAACGGGCATGGGCGTCATGATTGGAAGAAAATGTCATTCTGGAGGTTTTGTGACAATCGGTTATATCTTGTTCAATGTTATAAACAGTAATTTTTTCCAATTTCCATTGGCCTATAATATAATCCGGATTGGATGGAATGACTTCTTCTCTCTTATCGCAAGAAGAAATAATCATACTTAAGCTTAAAAAAATCATCAAAATATATCTCATTCTCATTTATGCTTATCATATAAACTTCAAAAACCGTACCAAAGATTTTTATTGTAATTTTACAATTGGCATTATTCTTGACTGTGCTATTTTTGTGAAAAATTTCCTGTATGATTATTTGGATTTATAGCATACTGTTTTTACTATTTCATCCGTATCATGTGAGTGTTACTACAATTGAATATAATGAGTCCGAAAAAAAGATGGAAATCATTATTTATACTTTTCCCGATGATTTGGAATTAGCTGTGGAAAAAAGATTTAATAAAGAAATCCAAATAGATAGCAAAGAAAATCTTTCCGGAATGTTAATAGGAGCTTATTTGTTGGAAAATTTCTCCTTAAAGATTAATGACAAAAAAACAGAAATTGATTTTGCCGGATATACATTTGAAGGCGAAAAACTCTTGCTTCTATTAGAAAGTAATTCCGTGGAAAAACCAAATAAAATATTGGTTTACAATAATTTGCAAAATAATGTTTATGGAGACCAAACCAATATTGTACATGTGAATTGTTGCAGAAAAAGATTTACAGAAATACTATCCAAAGAAAATGTTCAAACTTTATTTTTGTTAAATGAAAATTAAATTTTTGCATTTCATTATTATTTTTTAAATTTGGTTAAATTTTCAAAGCCATGAAGATGTTTATAACCTTTTTCCTATTTATTAGCCTGATAGTGAATGCCACACCTCAAAATGAGAATGTGAGTATTTTCAAACTGTCCTATAATCAAGATCTCAATTATTTCAGACTGGAATTAAGCGTGAATAAACAAAGTCTCAATAAACTGGCTCAAACGCTTTCTCCGGGTGATAAGAAATTTAAAACCAATGATGAAAGATTATTGTTGGTATTGAATAAGTATATCAATTCAACTTTCAAAATTAACTTGGAAAATCAGAAGGCCCCCGAATTTTTCATTAAAGAAATCTACGATTTGGGAACACAAAAAGTTATAGTTTTAGAAAGCAATACCATCAAACCTGGAAAATTACTTTCGCTAAAAAACAGATTTTTACTTGACTTATCGGATGACCAAATCAATGTTATAGAATTTGATACCGGAAAAAACCGTATACTGGAAATTCTGTCCAAACATGTTGACAGTATCGGCAATCTTAGTTTAACATATAATTAAAACAGTTTATAACCTAGATTCACCGCCAAACCACCATATGAAGCAAGATTGTAATTCAACTGCACATAAAAACGATTCCAGTCGCCCCTTATCCCCATTTCAATTTTTACTCTGAAGTAGGTATTGAAAAGATTGAGCGGATCTTCAATATCTTCAGCGATGACAGACCCGACTCCTGCCGGATCGGAGGCATACACCGGATAGGTTCCTTTTACCTGTATATAGGCATGGCCTCCATTGAAGCCGATCCCCGAAAATAAAGAGAAATGCTCATTTAATTCATAATCGGGATAGATGGCCAAAAAATAACTCAAATAAGAAATATTTATGGTTTGATTATCATATGGCCCGGAAAGATTTCCGCTGATGGTCACGGGGGAATAAATTCCTCCCGGTTTTATGTTCAAAGCAGAATGACCGAATAGATAAGCCCCGTGAATGCCTACACTCAACCCAAACGGTTTTTTCTTTAGGGATTTAAACATGACGGATAGATCTTGTATGTAATTCAAGCCAATCATACCTATTTTAAAATCGGAATCCGGGAGATTGACATACGGAATAAAATTTAAGGTCATATGGGCATGATTAAAATGATAAGTAATGCCCAAAAAGGGAAGGGGAATGGCCTTTTTCTGACTACCACCGGGGGTTTTAAATTCTATCAAAGGCCGCCCCAAAAAATCTTTATCCTTGGATACAAGCACAACATGTTTTAGTGAATCACCCAAAACGGTTTGAGCCATTATCTCATCCGGGTCTTTGGGTTCAAAATTTTTTAAACCGATTTTAGTGACATCATAAGTAAGTTCTTTTTTGGGAATTCCCGTATAAGCCAATTTGGCGGAAAATGATAATTTGTGCTTCTTTTGTTTTTCAATTTTACTATAAGTTACATTGGAGAGGCCGAATACAATGGCTTTATTAAGAGGTTTGATATAAGCATCAACCAGTTTGCTTCCGTCTTCAATCCCTCCTTGAATCAAATTTCCCGTATTGACCAAGTGTTGAGCAAAGTGGAAATAATGAACCGAAATGATCAATAATAATAATTTTCTCATATTAGCTTTTTATGAATTCGGTCTAGAAATAGACTACACAAAGTTATAAACTATTGTTTGATTATGTAAATATACTTCACATGCGTCCCATTTTCAAACCGGATGTGATATACTCCCGGTTTGAGATGGTTGATTTTTATTCCGGGCTGTTGCATGATATCACTTTTGATTAATTCTCCACGCAATGAAAAAATGGAATATTTCAGTTTTCCATAAGCATTTTCACTTGCTTTGATATATAGATAGTCACCGGCCGGATTTGGAAAAACAATGATTTTCTGTAGTTCACTTTCTGAAATAGAAACATTATTCATCAACTCCTGAGCACCTATATCCACCCTACCTTCCAAAATTCTATTTCGGCCGAAAAAATCCGTTTCGCCGGGTAACGGTTGATGTGAAGGGTTGCCTGCATTGATTCCATTTGAACCGGACACATATGCCAAAACCGGAGGTTGAGCATTATCACAGTTGTTTCCGGCACCGGATATCAATTGTAAAGAAGTATATATAGAATGTTGATCAAAACCCGTAGCATTCACGTAAACATTAAATCCCGTATACTCCGTTCCATTGAATTCAAAACTGTCATCTGATGAATCTCCGTCTGATACATCATAAAACAAATTATAATCGGATTGCATATTGGGTTGGCTATTTTCGGCATAAATAAAATAATCCGATCCGGAATAGAAAATATTATTTTCCATACGTAGGTTTTCAACATAACTCAGAAATACTTCACCAAAATCATGCGTTCCGGTGTCGTTTTTCCAAAAAGTATTGTTAAAGATATTTATATTTCTAACTTTCCCTGATCCTGAAGGATAATCATATCCCCCCACTACTATTCCCGCTTCGTTGTTGAACATGATAAAATTATCCCTCACTTCCACATCAACCGATTCATGTCCGGTATTTTCACAGCCGATCTCCAATCCGTAGCCGTTACAATAAACTTCATTATACATGATTTTTATATGGGCTCCTCCGTCCACATAAATTCCTGCGGATGTATCATAAGGCGAAATACATTCCACCACTTTGTTTCTACTGATGATTCCGTTTCTGGCATAATCATTTAAGGGTGCGGTTCCTTCAAACCCTATGGCATCTATACCGATGTTGCTAAGTTGGTGCAGATAATTACCTGAAATTTCAAAACCGTCCACATTGCCATTGACGGCAATACCTTCACTATATCCCAATCGGCAATCATAAAGTTCGTTATTTAAAATACGTACATCTGTATAAGGCGAATTTTCCGTTCCGTAAATAATTATACCTTGGGCATTTTTATTGGACGTAGGAGTTTCATTAGGGTCGGAAGAGAAATGAATGTCATGAATCACACAATTTTCAATGCGAATATGACTCCCGGACCCTTCCACCAATATTCCTTGTGCATCGTTTTGAATATTATTTTTTAACACCAATCCGTTTATTTCCACAAAGGAAGCATGATTTATCTCAATCAAAGCATCTTGGGTACCCCCGGTTCCCGTTCCGTCAATAATGGCTTGTCCGTGATGTAAAGCCTTTATACTCACATGATTTTTATCTATATAAATGCGTTCAAAATACACCCCGTCTTTTAGTTTCAAAGTATCTCCCGACGACATGGCATCTATTCCGTGCTGAACATGTTGCCATGGCTGTGAAAAAGTACCCGGATTGGAATCGCTCCCTCCGGGAGAGACATAATATACTTGTTGGGCCTGTGTAAAATAAAATCCCATAAAAAGCAGGGCGAATAGTGTTTTCATTTTTGTTTTTTAAAAAATAGCGTGCCGGGAATTGAATCTTTCTTTTTTACTAACGGCGGTTTTTTTAGTTTTATTTTAACCGTTTTATCCAATGAGTCTTTTTTCTTCTGAATGATTTGCTCCACTTGTTTATACATCCGGGCAAATTCCTCGGTTCTTTTCGCATAATAATCCAAAGATTTATAAAAAACCGCACTGTCAGTTCCATAAGATTTCAATACACTGTAAACAGGATGAATGCTGTCTTTGTCAAATTCCGTTGCATTTTGAACATAAATTTCCTTGGCTAATACTACATCAGCCATGATGCGTATCATTTTTTTCTCCGGAATAATATCTTTCTCCCCGGTTTCACTGTCCGAACAGGCAAAAAGTAACGTAATCAATGAGCCGATTAAAAAGTATATTCTCATAATCTACCTGTTATGCTTTTCCACTTCAAAAGTAAAACTCCCCAAATGCCTTCGGATATGATTCCACCGGTCATTTTGGACTGGCCTTTCATACGGTTTATAAAGATAATGGGAATTTCTTTGATTCTAAAACCTTTTTTCCATGCCCGGTATTTCATTTCTATTTGAAAACCATACCCCACAAAATGGATTTTTTCAAAATTCAATGATGCTAAAACTTTTTTCTTATAACCTACAAATCCCGCCGTGGTATCCATGATTTTCATCCCCGTAATCACCCGCACATACACCGATGCCAAATAAGATAATATGACACGACTCAAAGGCCAATTAACTACATTTACTCCTGAAATATAACGTGAACCGATCACCATATCCGCTTCATCGTCTTTTAGCACTTTTAGTAAAGAAGGCAAATCGGATGGATTGTGCGAAAAATCGGCATCCATTTCAAAAATAAAATCATAATCACGCTCCAAAGCCCATTTGAAACCTGCAATATAGGCTTTCCCCAAACCTTCTTTCTTATCACGCAATAACAGAAATACACCGGGAAATTCCGTTTGACTTTCCTTTACCAAATCCGCCGTACCATCAGGAGAATTGTCATCAACCACCAAAATGTCAAAGGCTTCGGGTAGTTGTTTTACCGAACGAATGATTTCACGAATATTCTCTGCTTCATTGTAAGTGGGTATGATGACCAATGATTGGGACATAATTTTTTATTTAAACCGAAGGATGAAATATTTTTTCTTTCCTCTTTGTAATAATACATAACGGTTTTGAATCAAATCGTCCGGACTTAGGCGGTATTCGGGATGCACTTTTTGTTTATTCACTGAAACAGAGTTTTCCTTCAACGCCCTGCGGGCCTCATTACCCGAACTCAAAAATCCCGAATCTACCAATACTTTTTGAATCTCCGGACGGGTTTTCAAATATTCCATAGGTAATTCTCCCGAAGGAACACCTTCAAAAATTTCCAAAAATGTCCGCTCATCCAAATTTTTCAATTGTTCCGTAACATTTTTCCCGAATAAAATTTGGGATGCTTCCTTCGCTTGTTGCAATGCTTCCTCACCGTGAACCATTTTGGTCACTTCTTCAGCCAAAGTTTTTTGCAATACACGCATGTGAGGTGCTTTTTGATGCTCTTCAATAAGCTTTTCAATGGTTTCTCTATCTAAAAAAGTGAATTTTTTAATATAATCCTTTGCATCTTCATCCGAAACATTGATCCAATATTGATAAAACTTATAAGGAGATGTTTTTTCGGCATCCAGCCAAATATTTCCACCTTCGGTTTTTCCGAATTTAGTGCCGTCCGATTTGGTGATGAGCGGAGCCGTCAAAGCATATGCTTTTCCGCCTTCAATTCTTCTGATCAATTCCGTACCCGTGGTGATATTTCCCCATTGGTCCGAACCGCCCATTTGAAGCACGCAATTTTTTTCACGATAGAGATGCAAAAAATCATAACCCTGAAAAAGTTGATACGTAAATTCCGTAAACGACATTCCCGTTTGATCATCATCCGATTGCAAACGTTTTTTCACCGAATCCTTGGCCATCATATAATTCACCGTGATGTGCTTGCCGATATTACGTACAAAATCCAATAACTTGATATCTTTAAACCAATCATAATTATTCAATATTTCCGCCGCGTTGGGCAAAGCCGGATCAAAGTCCAAAAACCGGGATAATTGGTTTTTGATTCCTTCCTGGTTTTTTCGCAGGGTTTCTTCATCCAACAAGTTTCGCTCTTTGGATTTCCCCGAAGGGTCGCCAATCATTCCAGTAGCACCACCCACCAAAGCAATGGGTTTATGACCCGCTTTTTGAAAATGCATCAAAAGAATGATGGGAAGCAAGCTTCCGATATGCAACGAGTCCGAAGTAGGGTCAAAACCAATATAACCCGTCACTTTTTTCTCCTTCAAAAGTTCTTCTGTTCCGGGTATCATATCATGGATCAAACCACGCCATTTCAGCTCTTCTACAAAATCTTTCATATACTGATTTTTTATCTGGACAAAGATAATTATTTTCCATCCCACTCGGGATACCGGAAAATTTTTGTAATTTAGCCAATAAATAACAAACACCATGAATGTACTTGTTCTTCCGCTCGGCATGTTTGGTACTACGGAAATCATTCTCATTGTCCTTGCCCTTCTATTGCTTTTCGGTGGGCGAAAAATACCCGAACTCATGAAAGGTTTGGGCACCGGAATTAAAGAATTCAAAAAAGCCACTAAAGAAGACCCCGAATCTACAGGGCAAGAAAAAGAATAAAACAACCTTTTGATCCTTGAACTTAAAAGGAATACGCTTTACACTGCTTGCGGTTTTTGTTTTTCTAAACCCGCTTTTTTATTATTCGTATCAAGTTATTCATTGATCATTCTCCTTTTCAATAAGATTTAAACGTAGCACGCCGAATGGTTACAAATGAAAGATAATCAAAAAACGGCTTTCATACTGATTTGAAAGGAATGTACGGGTAGTGTGCCCCGGGCGGTGCGCAGAAGATAAAAGGTTTGTAAAACAAGGTCTTTTCGCAGTTGTTTGTTCCATTTGAGATGAAGGATGAAATTTTGACCGGGTTTCAGTCCTTCCAACATGTTAAAACCTATGGGAGAGTGTGGATTTCCGTTGAAACGGTTGTCAATGAAACGGGATTCGAGCAGGAAGTTGTTAGGGTTTTGAAAGAAACGGAATGTAATTCGTAATTCCTTTTGTTCCAAAAAGATACCTTGTTGATTGTCTTTTACGGCATAGATAAAGGCATTGCTCCAAGTGGTATTCGAGGTTTTGCGGTTGAGTTTAATTTTGGTGCCGTGGGCGATGTAGCCGTAGTTTTTGGAAGCGTAATCCTCGGAACGATAGGATTGGGCGGCATTGAAAATTTCGGCTCCCGTTTGCCAGGCGCCGGTCAGGTTATAACCGATTTGCCAAAGGTGACGGCGGTGAAAAGCCGATTGTTTGCCATTAAAGAGGTGGTTGATGCGTTCAGAAATTTGCAGGGTATATGTAGCGTGAAAGCGTTTTTCGGAGGGTTGATAGCTTATGTTTTCGGTGAGGGTTTGAAAACCTTGAAGTGAAAGTTCATTCAGTTGAAAAAATGTAGGTATTTTCAAATTTCCTTGGGATTGGTTTTCAAAACGGTAGTTGAGCCGGTTGGTCCAAGCGCGGAAGAAAGGTTTTGCTTTCCATTTTTTTGTTTGAACACTCCATGCGGCCTGCCATTGGGAGGTGTAGGTGGAGATATAATTTTGTGAAGGTAACCAAACCCGTATGTATTGGGCTTGGTCGGGGTAGTAAGCGGGTTCGAATTCTTCGGGTTCTTGCTCGCCGTTGCCGTTGTAGTCGGTCCATTGATATTGTCCTTGTCCGTCGGGCACACGCCGATAAATCACTTCTTGTTTAGGGGTTTGGCTTCCGTAGAGCGAAAATCCCAACCTGAAGGAATGTCCTTGTGCAGGATGGTTGTTTGAAAAATCCAAAAAAACCTTTTGTTTGGCCAAATCGGGTTGAATGACAGCATGTTGCCATTCGCCGCCGAATGAAGCTTGTGTATTGTTCCGGTTTATTTGCCATTCGTTGCGGGCATAAAAAAGTTTGTAAACGTTTTGAAGTTTCCGGTTTTTCAAACTGTCGGCGGTGAGCCGGCCGGCGGTTATCCGGGATTGCCAAGTGGATTTTTTATACAGCAGGGAAGCGTGCAGGTCGGTGTAGGAAAAACTTCCGGGTGAGAGTGTATCGGCCGTGGTAAAAAGTTTTTTTTCATACAAGTAACCTGCGGCGGGTTGCCATTTTCCTTTTTCCCGCATCCATTCCATTTCGGAATGTTCAAAACGGATGCCGGCTTTTTGTCCGGTTTGACCACCCGAAAGGAAGTGCAATCCTTTCCATGAAATCGACTGATTTATGCCGGTTTGATGACTAACCAAAATGCGTTTCAAACGTATGCTGTCTTGTAAAATCAGTTCTGAAAGCGATAAATTATAGTTTGATTTTTCGGTTTGATAGGAAGTTTGAACTTCACCGAGGCGGTGCATTCCGGTGTTGGGATTTGTGATGGGCCAGCGGTCGGTGAAATCGGCGGGAAAAAGATTTCCGGTGGCGGGATAAAGTGCAGGTTTATATCTGAACCGGGTACTTACGCTCCAGCTTTTCAAACTGTCTCGAAAGAGATAATAACTCCATTTTCCGTCACCTGCGAATGTGTTTATAGGATTGTGTGGGGAATAAAACATGTTGGGATTAAACCGGTTCCAAACACCGCTGAGGTGTCCTTCCCATTTGGTGGTGTTAAAAGTATATTCCATGCCTGCGTAGAGCGACGACGAAGGTGCTTTGATCCGGATATAATGTGAATAATCACCGTTATCCGGGCCAACGTATTTCATAACCCTTCCTTCGGCGAGATATTTATCAATGATATACATGCCATTTCCTTTTCCCACATATTCGAATTTTACATCATACAAAGTGGTGTTGGAAACGGGTTCTGTGGGTACATATTCAAAATGGAAATCACTTCCCGAAATG
>JALVDN010000206.1 GCA_027008965.1 Flavobacteriales bacterium
TCATATTCCATCAATGCTTTTTCGGTTTCCACCTCATAAAATTTGTTCGGATCAAAAACCGAAGGCAACAAATCTTTGGCTAAAATCACAAACTGGTGTTGATGCGTGTAGGGATTAAAAGTTTCCACCAATACATAATCAATATCTTTTCCAACCGCCAAAGCCGTGTTGGAAGGCAAAGTCCAAGGTGTGGTTGTCCACGCCAGGAAGTAAACATCGCCATCAATATTTTTCAAAAAGTCCGGCAAATTTTCTTTAATGAGTTTAAATTGGGCCACCACCGTATTGTCCGAGATATCCCGGTAGCAACCCGGCAGATTGATTTCATGCGTACTCAAACCCGTTCCCGCCTTGGGCGAGTAGGGTTGAATCGTATAACCTTTATAAAGAAGTCCCTTGTTGTAGATTTGTTTCAAAAGCCACCAAACACTTTCCATATACTTGGGCTTGTAGGTGATATAAGGATTTTCCATATCCACCCAATAGCCCATCAAATCCGTCAGTTCTTCCCACTTGTCCGTGTAGCGCATCACACTTTTCTTGCAAGCCTCATTATATTCCGCCACCGAAATTTTCTTTCCGATATCCTCCTTGGTGATGCCCAATTCCTTTTCCACACCCAGTTCCACCGGAAGTCCGTGTGTATCCCATCCGGCTTTACGCGGCACCCGGTAGCCCTGCATGGTTTTATAGCGGTTAAACAAATCCTTCACCGTTCTTCCCAACACATGATGAATACCCGGCATCCCGTTGGCCGACGGAGGCCCTTCATAAAAAACAAAAGTCCGGTCTTCCGGGCGTGTTTCAATACTTTTCTTGAAAATATCCGCCGATTTCCAAAAAGCCGAAACCTCTTTTGCAATTCCGGGCAAATTCAATTGTTTATACGTCCTGAAACTTTTCTTCATAATCCATATGTAGGTTGAGAATGAGCAAAAATACAATATTTTACGCAGATTTAAATATGATACGATAACCCGGCATAAGGTTCAACTCAAAATTTTGGAAATTCATTGGGCGCCCCGCCGCACGCATTCGTGGTGCCTTCGGCACACCGGCAGGCGTTTCGGGACGACGGAGCGCCCTCCCGCCTGCCGGCACGCATGCGGCGCCGGCCGGGCTGTCCGCTTGAATTCGGCTCGCCCCGGGCCGGTTTTTGGCCTGCGCCAAACCCTCCGCATGCCGCCGTGCGGTCTCCTCGTCTATGCTCGGAGCCCGCCCGGACGCCAAAAAAACCAAGCCCCTGGGCTTCGCCTCATACCGCTCTCATCCCTGGCGCATAAAATAAATCACGATGAATTGCGTTATGTAAATAGTGAAAACATAATAAACAAATCAAAAAATTGCATTGAATTGTGCACTATTGAATGTATTTTGTTAATAAAAATAAATGTTTTATATTTGTAACGTAAAGACAAAAAGAAATAACCATAAAATCAAACGCATGAGAAAACTTATTCGCCTGATTGTTTCACACACACACACAACGTAGTTCGTTGTTAAGCTGGTGGTTGATGCTCCTTTTTCTTTTCACTTTTTCATGTCAAAAAAAGTTTGAACAACCGGATGAGTCTTCACAGGTGGAAACCCATGAAAACTATCAAGCAAGACCCGTCAACCCAAACGGAAACAACCAGTACATCATACTGGGACGAGAAAAGGAAATCCCCTATTCGGTAGAAAATATGCAACGTGCAGTGGATTATATCAATGACAGTGTCCAAAATTCAAAATACACCAAAAAAGTAATTAGGCCTACCCATTATTACGTTAAATTTATTCCTGCAACCGAAGAACATCTTCAAATTTTGGATGAAATGGATAAAGACACTACTATAGTGTTGTTTAACTATCCGCTTCATTATGAAATTATTCAACAGGGTAGATTTTTGCAAGGCCGCACTCCGGAAGAAATCAAATATGCCGAGCTCTATACCACTGTGCCTAACTATTATCAATTCCCCGATGTTCCCTATGAAATTATAGAAGAACTGTATGAACCCGCGGAGGATGAAGGAGATTTGGAAGTTGCAGCGTTAGTACTCACCGGAAACGAAGAAGATTTGGATATTATATACAACGGTGAGCCTCTTTCCATGACCAATTTAAGTGCTTTTTTAAACGACCCTCAGGCACAGCAAAGATTATGGAGAAGATATGAACCCTACGGATATTTTAAGGTTTATGACACGGAAATATCCGGATATGTAGGTGTGATGAATACAAGGCTCGTGATAGGACGATGGTTTTGGTGGCAAAATGTATACACGGACCGGACGGGGAAATTTACGGCGGGCAGACGGTATAGAGGCAGGGTAACCGTCCGGGCCAAATGGCGTACTTCCATAGCAACCCTAAGAAGAAGCTTTAATGAATTGATTGGTATTGGCGTTTCCGATTATTTGATGCGTATCAATAGAAGCAACAACGGCAGATGGTATTTAACCGGAACTAGCAACGGCCACCTGTGGCCCAAGGCAACCGTTCATAACGCTCTTGTAAAATATAATGATTACATGGAACCGAGAGGAGTTTCAGGAGTGTATCATGCCAATGTGTGGGTGTTGAACGGACGCGAATCCCAAGGAACAGCTTTGATGATGAAACGATACACATGGACCACCAGTTCCGGTCTTTTATTAGGCATGTTGGAAAATTGGTTAACCCTATATTTTGCCATTCCACTTGCTTCGGTTACGCATATCCTGAACGCTTTGGTAAGTCATTTATATCCGGACATGATATTGCAATATGATTCCTGCGACCGGAAAGATACCAAACAAATCGAACAATTGGTTTTTCATGAAAGCGGACATTTCAGCCATGCCGTTCAAACCGGTAGCCAATATTGGGGAGAAGTTGTTTACTTCTATACGGATAATATTGTTTCCCTCGGTGGTGATTCCTATGGAGACGGCGACGACCCCGACTTGGCGAGTGGACGACTCATAGCCTTGGTGGAAGGTTGGGCAACTTTCTGTGAATATGCCGTTTTAAGGGGATATTATACAAGCTATACCCGTTTGGATTGCCCAAATAATTCTTATAACGAAATTGATATCATACCCTACATGGAAGGATTTAATATGTACACCGTGCCTATGACAGCAAATCCTATGTATGATAATGAAAGTTGGTTTTTAAGCGGTCTTATCTGGGATATTATTGACGATTCACCCAAAGAACCCGGGACAAAATTAAAAAACGGACAAACCAATTCTGATATAAGAAATATTATTGACAATTTAAGTTTAAGCCGTATTAGTGGCACGTATGCACCGGTATATGACCGGTTGAACGGTAGTGTCCACAACGGCTATGATTTAAAAAAGGCCCTGACGGGTGTCTATCCGCATTTAACCTATCAAATCAACGAATTATTTTACAGCTATGGTTACTAAAATTTTAAAAACAACAGGAATTGTTCTGGCTTTGCTTATCCTTTGGGCATGTCCTTTGGAAAAAAAGCTAAAAAATGCTATACCTTTTAATATACCTGATTTAATTAGTGTTTCATCTTTGGATACGATTTATCATGTGGGAGATGAAATTGTTTATACGGCCGTTATTCCTTCACGTATTGATAGCTTAGATATTGATATTTATGAATCTACGGGTGTTACTTCTACTTGGATACGTGGTTCTGAGATACATAAATTTGATGGCAATAATATTTATGTGATTAAAGGATTTACCCGCCGGTTGGATTACGATAATTCATTGCAGGCCTATTTATCCTATAATCCAACAGACAAGGTTTATGAATTTCAAGCCAGGATAACCTTTACTCAGCCGGGAGAATATAGTGTTTTTCCGGATGGAATGATAATAATATTTAAATCTGAAAATTCTAGTGGCTTAGATTATGAAATAAAAACTAAAATACAAGGCCTAGAAATTGGAGAGATGTGGGAGTTCCGGGTGGTGCCGTAGGTTTGGAGTTCCGGGTATGAATGTTATATTTGTACGGCTATGGTTACTAAAATATTAAAAACAACAGGAATTATTTTGGTTTTATTAAACTTATGGGCATGCCCATTTGATAAGTTTTGCAAATCTCCGCAATTTGAAATACCCGATTTGATAAGTGTTGTACCCATAGATACGGTTTATCATGTGGGAGACGAGATTGTTTATACTGCCGTTATTCCTTCCCATATTGACAGTTTAAACATTGATATTTATGAGAATACGGGAGTTACTTCGACAATGTTAGGCGATTCGGAGATATCGAGGCTCGATGGCAATTATATAGAAGTACACAAAGGATATACCCGCAGGTTAGGAGATGAGAATACGTTGGTGGCATATCTTACTTATAACCCCGTGGACAAAGTCTATGAGTTTCAAGCCCGTATAATGTTTACGCAGCCGGGGCAATATAGCATTTATCCGTATTGGATGAGAATAACATTTAAATCTGATGATTCAGATTGCCCGGATTATGATATAGAAACCAGTATCCGGGGTTTTCAGCCAGGTGATATTTGGGAGTTCCGGGTGGTGCCGTAGGTTTATGTTTTTGCACGACAAGTCGCACTTTAATAATGAACACAGAACATTCGAACACTGATTTTTGATTTTCGTTCTCCTACTGCAAACATTAAAGTAGTGTGTCATTCCGAGTGAGTTCCGGCACATTCCGGAACGACGAGGAATCTCCCCGCGCCGGCGGGCGAAGTGGTATCCTTTTGAAGGCGAAGCCGAGCGGATGTGCGTTTGAGGAGGCTCCGAAGAAGTGAGGAGACCCCGCAAAACGCCATTACATCCGCAGGCTGAGCCGAAAAAGATTTAAACGGAGCACGCCATAAGGCGCCCAAACAAAAAAACCGGACTATATGAAATAATCCGGTTTGATTTGTGGGTAAGGCGGATTTTTGGGTTTAATTTTTTAGGAATGTTTTGCTGACGATTCTCCGGTTGGTGTATGCTTTGAGAATGTAGGTGCCTTTGCTCAATTGGCCCACCGGAATAGAGAGCATATAATTCCATTCATTCGGGTCCAAAAGGTTGTGGTAAACCATTTGTCCCGCCGTGTTGATGATGGTATAGCTTTTGATAACTTCCGTGTTATCGCCCAACTGCAGGGTGATGTAATATCCACTTGCAGGATTTGGAAATAAAAAGTCATTTTGCGTTGCGTTTTCCTCTACACCGGTGTTGTTATCCACTACGGTGAAAGCACCCATCATTCCGCCGTCTTCATGGCGTAGCATGTGGCAGTGATACATATAAGGAATGCTGTCGTTGGCAAAATCTTTGAATTCGGTGATGAATTGGATACTTCCGCCTCCGGCCGGAACCAAAAAAGTGTCGTGCCATCCTTTGGCATAGTCGGGTAGGTTGGTATTACCGTTGATGCTGATGATTTGATATTGGATGTCATGGACATGAAAAGGATGTGCTATGGCGGAGTTGTTGGTCACTGTCCACACTTCAAGATTGTTTAACGGAATGGTTACATTGATGGTGTTCATGTCAAAACTGACTCCGTTGATGGTGAAGTCGCCGTTGAGTTGATTGATTCCCATGGTTACGGGACGTAATGTAAATGTTCTTTGTTGGTCAGCATTGGCCTGATCCAAAGGGGTTATGTTGACCAAGGTTGAAGGAATGCTTGTAACGGGTTGTGATGTGGGTTGTGTGACATTGATTTGAAGAATATTAAAATCAGTCCCGTTAAGCGGATTGGGGTTGTATCCGTTCAGGGTCATGTTGGGGTTCATTCCGGGCGATGAACTGCCGTAGATTCCCGCACCTAATTCCGAAGCATAGCTCATGAGATAAACGGTTTGGTTTTGCATGCCGGTTAAATCAATCAGGATTTCGGCGCGTTCACCGGGCGAAAGCGGGAGGCGTGTCATGGAGTAGGGGACATCCAATAAACCGCCGTCGGTTCCGATGAGATAGAAATTCTGATTGTTGCTAAGCCCGAAGTTAAAAACCCTTTGAGAGGAGCCGTTGAGCAGTCTTAGTCTGACCACTTGTGCGGGCAAATCCACATAGGGTTGAATGGTTCCGTTGACCATCAATACATCATCCGAATTGGAGTCGGGTATGATTTGATAATTGTTGTCAAAATCTTTGGTTTGAACAATGACGGGAATATCGTCTACACCATAGGTGCGGGGAAGGTTCAATTGCGCTTCCGCATTATCTTTGATGATGATCATTCCGGCGATTCCTTTGGCTACGTGTTCTTCGGTGAATTCGTGTAAATGCGGGTGATACCACATGGTGGACGCATTGTTGAGGACGGGGAAACGCGGTTCCCAGGTTTCTCCGGGTTGAATCATGATGTGTGGCCCGCCGTCGTTGACGGACGAAACATGCATGCCATGCCAATGGATGGTGGTGGTTTGTCCGAGTTGGTTGGTTACATGCATTTGAACCGTATCGCCTTTTTGGAAGATTAAAGTTGGACCTAGGAGGTTTCCGTTAACGCCATAAGTAGCCGTTTGATGTCCGGGAAAAAACTCGGTAGTTCCTGTTTGGAGTGTAAGTTGAAAATCGGAGCCGCTCATGGTAGGCGGAATAAACAATGGGTTTTGTGCAATTAAATTAAAATTTTGATTGAAAATTAGTAGTAGAATAAGGGTAATTTTTTTCATATGATATCCATTTTAATATTGTCAAAGATATTAAAATTACATTCCCGCACCGCATTTCATGCCTCCTCCACATTTCATAGACGGTTTGGCGGGTTTTTCTTTCTCATTACGGTCATAAGTCAACATGGATTTTTTCCCTTCCAATTGGGCGGCGGCATCAATGGTGAATGCACCTTTAACCACCACGTTTTCGCCGGGATTTAATCCCTCCAAGATTTCATAGTAACCGTTGTGTTCATTTCCCAAAACAATTTCTCTCAGTTCGAATTCAGGGATTGATTTATCGGGTTGAACGAAAACAATAGATCTTTTGCCCGTCCATAACACGGCTGTTTTAGGAATGAGGATTCCAACACCGGTTTTATTATCCACTTTGACTTTTCCTGTGATGATCATTCCGGGTTTGAGCAATAAGCTGTTGTTGTTCAAAGTGGCGCGTACTTCAATGGTTCTCGTAACAGGATTCATCACGGGCGAAATAAAATCAATTTTTGAGCGGAAGATTTTGCCGGGAAGTGCATCGGTTTGAATTTCAATAAGTTGCCCCGTTTTGAGATGAGGCAAATCCTTTTCATAGACATCCATCACCGCCCAAACTTTGTTGAGTTTGCTGAGTTTGAAAAGCGGTGCTCCCGCTTGAATGTAGTGGCCGGTTTCTGTGAAAATCTCATCCAGATAGCCTGTGTATGCTGCATATACCGGAAAGCTTTGAATGGGCTTTTTGGTTTGTTCCACTTGGCGAATAAGTTTTTCGGGAATCCGCCAATTTCTCAATTTTTTCTTCACCGATTTGTATAACTCCGGTTGTTCATTCCGGATATAATATGCTTCCAGTAATTCGTTTTGGGCGGTCACCAGTTCGGGAGAGTAAATATAGGCAACAATTTGACCTTTTTTGACTAACTCACCCGGGTTTTGCACCAGAAATTTTTCTATTCTTCCTCCGAAATCCGAAGTTTGAATCACTCTGTTCTCGGGAATAATTTGAATTTCTCCCGGAAATTCCAAGATTTTTTCATCATCTTGGCGGTTTTTTCCGGGGATAGTGTATGTTTCAACCCCTGCCAGTGCTATAGCACGAGGAGTAAGCTTTATCAGGTGATCGGATTCTTGTGTATTGTTTTCGGTTTTGGGAATGAGGTCCATTCCGCAAATAGGACATTTTCCGGGTTGCGGCAGGTCAATTTGCGGGTGCATGGAGCAAGTCCAGTGTTCCACATGCTTTGTTTCCGCTTGAATTTCTTCCCGCTCTTGAATGGATTGATGATTTTTTCCGGAAAAAATGAATTTCCCTGTTAGAACTCCTATCATCAAAGCGGTTAGAATCCATATGATTTGTTTAGTTTTCATGTTTTAAGTTTTTTTAATTTCCGATTAAATATTCCGCTTTGGCTTTAGCCGAAAATGCATTTTTCACGGCTTGAATTTCCATCAATTGATATTTTAATTTTTGTAGTTGAAAGTCAAGAATGTTTTCATAATCCAACATCCCGGTTTCGTAGGATTTTAAACTGATGTTGATCATCCGTTGGGCTTCTTCAGTATTTTTTTGAGCAGTCATCACGTTGATAAGTTCATTTTCATATAGTTTTAAAACATTTGATAGCTCATTTTCAAATTCCCTTAAGCGATAGGCATACAACATTTCGGTTTCTTTTGTCTTCCATTCGGTCTTTTTGATTTGGGCTTTGTAATGGGTGTTGAAAAGAGGAATTTTGAGTCCGATTTGTACGGCGAGAATATCTTTCCCGTTATTTATCACGACCATATCATTCCGTTGGAAAACGTTGATGTAATTAACGCCTAAGGTGATTTTAGGCTTATTTTGTTTTCGGAGATAATTTTGTTTCAGTTCATATTGTTTTGATTTTTCTTTGATTTGTTCCAATGCCGGATGATTTTCAAGGCTTTGCTCCGGTATGTTTAAGTTTTCCACACGCAGTTTTGCCGGGAGTTCCACATGAGCATCCACCGGACGTCCGAGTAATCTGTTGAATTCTTCTTGTAGAGCTTTCAATTCGTTCAGTGTTTTATAGATACGGGCATGCAGTTGGTTTTTTTGAATTCTGATGCGTAGAACATCATTTATGTTGGCGCGATTGTTTTCCAATGAAGCCAAAGCCATATCTTCATAGGACTGCAATATTTTTTTGTTTTCTTTCAATATTAAAACGGTTTGATTTTTTTCAAATAATTCATAATACAGCGTGCTTACATAAAGTTTCAATTGTCTTTTTACAAGCGTGGTATCATAGCTTTGCATCAGGGTTTGATGTGCCAGCCATTTTTTTTTGGCCTTCAAGGTGCCGGGCCAAGGAAATTCTTGTAAGGCACCTAATGCAAATTGTTGGTTTCCAACACGGGTTTCGGGTTGCAAGAGATAAATGCCTGTTGAAATTTTAGTGTCAGTCAATGCATGAGCGGAGATTTCATTGGCCTCGGCTTGCAAAATCCGGTAGTTTGCCGCCTTCATTTCGGGCGCATGTTGCCAAGCCATCCGGATATACTCGTCCAAACTTTGCGCTTGCAAGATTGAGTTGAAGAGAAGGAAAATGATGGATATAATTTTTATGGTATCTTTCATAGATTTTGTTTCTTTAATTCTTTTTCTTTTTTCATGGAAAACAATACCGGCACTACAAAAAGCGTTATCAAGGCCACCAACATACCGCCAAAAGTAGGAATGGCCATGGGAATCATGATATCACTTCCGCGTCCGGTGGACGTCATCACGGGAAGTAGAGCCAAAATGGTGGTAGCCGTGGTCATCAAGCAGGGGCGTATTCTTTTTCTTCCCGCTTCTAATACCGAGGCTCTTATTTCTTCAATGGTTTTAGGCTTGTTTTTTTCAAAAACTTGAGTCAAATAGGTTCCCATAACCACACCATCGTCCGTGGCAATACCGAATAAAGCGATAAATCCCACCCATACGGCTACACTCAAATTGATGGTATGAATATTGAACACTTCGCGCAGGTTTTCTCCGAAAAGATGAAAATTCATAAACCAATCCTGACCGTATAACCAAAGCAAGATAAATCCGCCGGCAAAAGCCATGGCAATGCCCGAAAAAATCATCAATGATAAGGAAACGGAGCGGAACTGAAAATATAAAATGATGAATATGATAAATAAAGCCAATGGCACTACGATTCGAAGGGTTTTTTCTGCACGCACTTGATTTTCATACGATCCTGAAAAAGTATAACTTATTCCGGAGGGGACCTTTATCTCACCTCTTTCTATGGCTTTTTCCAAAGCGGTTTTAACTTTTTCAACCACATCGGTTTCAGCCTCATTACCTTCCTTATCAATAATGACATAACCCACCAAAAATGTATCTTCGCTTTTAATGGCTTGAGGACCTTTTTCATAACGGATTTCAACCACCTCTTTCAAAGGGATTTGAGCACCGGATTTTAAATCCACCAAAATATTTTCCAAATCGGAAATTTGTGCACGCATTTCACGCGGATAGCGCACTCTCACTGCATATCTTTCCCTGCCTTCCATGGTGGTTGTAACCTTTTGTCCGCCCACGGCCGTAGTAATCACCTTTTTTATATCCCCGACGGTAAGTCCGTAACGTGCTATTTTATCCCG
>JALVDN010000207.1 GCA_027008965.1 Flavobacteriales bacterium
TTTGAAGCCGCCCTAAGTGCCTATGACGATATTGCCGGCGATCATCAAATACCGACGGCTGCCATTGATACCATTACCACCCTTAATGTTTCAGGACGTAATATCACCGATTTGACCGGTATTCAAGATTTTACAGCCTTAATTGAATTACGTTGTGGAAATAATCAACTGACGACTTTAGATCTTAGTCAAAATCATAATATTGAATTGGTGATGGCATCAATGAATAACCTTACAAGTATCAATGTGACTCAGTGTCCGAATTTGGAATTATTACAGATTTTTCAAAATCAGTTAACTTCAATAGATATCAGTCAAAATTCTAATTTAAACTATTTATCGGTTTATACCAATCAAATTAGCCAAATTGATGTAAGTAATAATCCAGCTTTAGCATATTTATATGTCAGTGATAACCAATTGGGGCAATTGGATGTCTCGCAAAATTTGCAATTGTTCCGGTTACATTGTAGTAAAAACCAATTAACCCAATTGGATGTTTCTGTAAATACCAATTTATGGTGGCTGGAATGTTCCTTCAATCAATTAACGCAATTGAATGTTAGCCCTTTGTTTAATTTACACCATCTGGAAGCTTATAATAACCAATTGACAAGTTTAAATTTGGATCAAAACGGACTATTGGAGTGGTTACGGGTTCAAAATAATCAATTAACAGAATTACATTTACAAAACGGTAATAATACCAGTCTTGACCCGGCACATTTCGACCTGAGAAACAATCCTGATTTATATTGTGTTTTTGTGGACGATGCGACTTGGTGTAGTCAAAATTTGACCAATATTGACCCGCAAACTCATTTTGTAACCAACCAAGCCGAATGTGATGCCGCAGAAATAGAGTCCGTAACAAAAAATGAAATTAAGCTATACCCCAATCCGGTATCGAACGAATTGCATGTTTTAACAACACAAACCCTTCATTATCAAATATATAGTTTGCAAGGGAAAATATTATTACAAGGAACAATCTCTAAAGATTTTCAGACAATTCCGGTTGAAAACTTAAAAAAAGGAATGTATCTGCTACAATTAATAAATGATAAAATAGCAGGTAGTCAATTGTTTATAAAAAAATAATTACATGGTTTCAAAAATTTTTAAAAACCTAATTTAGTATAATATAAATTACCAAAAAGAGGCTGTCTCAAAAGTATAGAGACAGTCTCTTTTCGATTAGGTTCATATGTCTGCTACAATTTTTGTAACTTAACAGTTGCAGACTGTTTGTTTTTTCTGTCGATAACCACCAGCAAATATAAACCGGTTTTAAGATTAGACACATTATATTGTGCTTGATGGTTGTTTTCAATACGGTTTGTAAAGACTTCTTTACCGGTTAAATCGAAAATATGAACTTCATAAGTCATGTCATCAGGTAAATCAATATGTAATTGATCTTTAACCGGATTAGGATAAAGCTTTAAACCTTGAAGAACGCCGTAATCTTCAATACCTAAAATAGCTGTTAAATCCGGACCAACAAAACCTTCGGATAATAAGGTATTTGTTACAGTACTTTCTTGCACGCCTATCTCGCCTATGGCATAGACCATATACAAGTTGCCGCTGCTTGCCGAACCACCACCGGTGGACAGACTGCTTTTACGAAGTGTTGTTTGGCTAAAGCCTAAACACAAAGACATAAACGCTATAATTGTTAATAAATGTTTCATTTTTTTATTTTTTGTAAATTACAAATTGAAAGTCTCTATCGGTTAATACGCCACTTTTGTTATAGGTTCGAACTCTAATTTCATTACCGGCATTTACGTAAGCTCTTATGTCACCCCCTTGCGAATTTCCATATAGTCTTAAAGTTGCTATAACAACCGTATTATTGAGATTAAAATCATTAACACCCGTAACACTTATGTCATAAATACCAGTTCCAAATCTAGTAACTGTAACATTTCCTATATCACAACTTAAACCACCTGATGCGGTAACGCTTCCGTAAGTAAGGGGTTTTAAATTGTTGTTTCCTGTAGTCGGTGCGGTAATTTTACCCGGAATTTCCACGGAAACACTTCCATGTAATTTTATAGCCGTACCCGAATTATATTTAAAAGCCAAACCGTCTGATTCTGATTTAATAAAATAATGATTTCCGGTTCCGGATGCATTAGTGTCGAAAACAATACCGGAATTGCTAACTTCCAACGGCTTTAACATATAAATGGTGTTAGTAGCATCTTTTATCTTCATAACATCGGTTGTGTTATGTCTAATAACATAATCGGGACCATTCAAATAAATATGCCAAAAATTCGAACTTCCTTTATTCAAGATATAACCATGATTAGGCAAATCGTCTGTCATAGTTAGTTGAATACCATAATCGGTTTGTGGTGACAAATGACTGGCATAAAGAGCTCTATAAGATCTATCTGCATTTTTTGCATATGGAACATATTTTAATGCCTCATTGCTAACTAAAGTTTGATAACCGCTTCCGGTATCAATTTCAACATCCATTTTTACGTCGTTATAGGTATTCCAATTAAAATATTGGAAATGCGTATAAGAACCGGAAATTCTGGTTCCTTCTCCTATATTAATTGAGAAAATTCCATTGGCGTCGGTATGAACATTGGTGTGCTCTTCATACCATAATTCCGTAGCACCGTCTTTTAGTTTTACCTTCACACTAATAGTACTATTTGCTACCGGTGTGCCGTTTTCTGAAACTAGAGCTTTGTAATTGAGTCCTTTTGGAGTGGAAATCCTTTCTGCATCATTT
>JALVDN010000208.1 GCA_027008965.1 Flavobacteriales bacterium
CAATGGGTGACATAACGGAATCAATTGATAAAATTCAAGAACTGATAGAAGAAGAGATAAAACGTGTTGATCCGTTGGCTAACGAAAACCAATTGAGGTTGTTTGAATAATATGCAAAAAAGTATATAACCGGAAATATATGCGAAAATGAATAAATTCAGTTGGAACGAGTTTAAAACATGCGGCAATCCGTTGATAAAAACCTTTCATAATCGAAGGGCCCTGCTGCAAATTTATTTGTGCGAAAAATCCGGGCGGTGGTATTTCGGCATACTAATCAAAATGACCAAACCCACCGAGCAGTCCAATGAATATCATGCTTTCCTGCCCAATCTACGGCATGAATCATACACGAGTATAGACGATGCCATAAAAGGTGCGGAAGCATATTTGGAAGAAAATACCGACAAGGAAAATCCGTGGTTTATGGATTTATTGAACCAATTAAAAGTAGATAACCGGCAATTAAAACTCTTTTAAAATGACGCTATACAACTTCAACCCCGACTACGTCATCCACCCGGGCGAAACGCTCCGGGCTTGGATAGAAGAACACAATGATAGTATTCCGGCCTTTGCCCGCCGTGCGGGTATGCCGGAACAGGATTTACGCAACTTGCTTGCCGGAAAGGCAGGCATAACAGATAAAATTGCCCGAAAGCTGGAATATGCCACAGGTATTCCGGAACGTTTTTGGATACGCCGGCAATGGGATTACGACCGTCGCATCAAACAAGCCAATTAAGCCAATTATGAGCCCATTTAAAGAACTTGTAGCACGCATGCGCGAAGCCCAACGCCAATACTTTGCCACCCGCGACCGGGAGTGGTTGCGGGAAGCTAAACGTTTGGAAAAACAGGTGGATGAAGCGCTTAATAAGGGAAACCTTTTTGAACCTGAATTTACGGAAAGCGATTTGTTTGCGGCCTTCAAGCAAGGCAGTTTGCACCGTGTCGGTGATATATGGGAAGCTTTTAAACAATGGAAAAACATCTATTTCAAATAACCGAAAAATTCGTAGGAAAAAATGCGGTTATACCCGCAAAATTCATAGGAAAAAGTGTTATAACCCGAAAAAATACAATAAAAAAGCCGTTATTATAATTTAAACCTGAAAAGTATAATAAGATGAAGATAAGCCAAGCGGAAATAGACGAGTTGAAAAGAAAATATGGTTTACTCTTGCTTGTTAAAATTCCGGTTGAAAAAGATGAAACAGCTGAATTTATTATAACTTACTTGCATATAGAGGATTATGATGAATTATCAAAGATTAAAAATAGATTTGATTTTATTAAAAAACTTTTAAACAAAGTTGTTTTAGCTGGTGATATGCATTATATTGAGGACGGTAAGTTATTTAATCCATCGGTCTATTTCACGTTGGTAAAAATAATCGGTGATATGTTAAATAAGTATTTGGGGTTATTTATGATATTTGATTTGCTCAATATGTTTTATCTGGATGGAAATTGTCATAACCAACAAACAAATGAATCCCGAAACCATCAAACAAACCATTCAGGAGCTTGAAAAAGACTTGCAGGATGCCCGCAAGAAGGTGGAAATTCTGCAAAAGGCCATCGAGGCCCACCGGAGCATTTGCCCGCATCAATACGAGGATGGCACACCGGCATGGGTGAAGGAGGTGGGATATCATTATAAACTTGAAAAATGCGCTATTTGTGGTAAAGAAATTGATTTACGATGAAAGAAAGTAAATACATATTAAAGTCTCCTGCATTAAAAGGCGAACTTATTTTTACTTATGACGAAAATGGAATTATCAAAGAGTTTATCAAAGCAGCCGATCTAACAGATAAGCAATTAGCTTGGTTGAATCATCATTTTCCGGTTACAATGGAGTTGTTGAAGCAGCAAATAAAAGGAACCAAATCAACCTTAACCAAAGTAGATCCGGATCTTTCATTTGATGCTTTCTGGGGTGCCTACGCACACAAAGTAGGTAACAAGAGGAGAGCCAAGCGCCTTTGGGATGATTTGAGCAAGGAAGATCGTATCAAAGCCTTGGCCTACATCAAAAAATACAACAGATTTTTGGCGAATAATCCGGGAATAAGTAAATTATACCCGGAAACATATTTGAATCAACAAAGGTGGAATAATTAAGTAATATGAACGAAATAACACTTTTGAAGTACAAGAAAATCCGAGAAGATTATCGTAAATGGAGGGACAAAAAATACAAAGGCGTCAGAATTTATGCCCATGAATACATCCTACTCAAATTGAGCGAAAAGTATTTTTTAAAGCCCAAGACCATAGAACATATTGTTTTTTACCGCTATCCGTATAATAAATGATTTGTTTGGCAGTTGTTTGATTACGAAAAAAGCGCCTGTTACGGCGCTTTTTTTATTGGATTTGGAATAATGGAGGTTCAGGGTTGGCTGGTGGCTCTTCGCCTTCGGACAGGTTGATGTCTCCCGGGACGGCGGTGGGCAGTTCCGGTGATGCCGACAGGTCGGTTACCAGGCAAACAAAACTCATTCGGTAGAGGTTTCCGGCGGTTCCCGTGTCCACCGGAGCCATTCCCACACGTCGCATTTCGGAATAAGTTTGACCGGATGTTCCGTGCAACGTCCGGTGGATAGCCGTAAGCATATCCAAATAAGCCAGTGCTTGGGTTTGATTACCGGCCCCGTCAAAAGTATCGGCAAAAGTTTCATAGAATAAATAAACATCCACCTGTGTGTGGAGTTGTTGTGCCAGGTTACCTTCGTCATCCGCTTCCAGGATGC
>JALVDN010000209.1 GCA_027008965.1 Flavobacteriales bacterium
CTTGGATTATGAGGCTTTGAAAGAAGATTTGCGCAAGTTGATGCGTGATAGTCAGTCGTGGTGGCCTGCGGATTGGGGCACTTATGCCGGGCTGATGGTCAGGATGGCTTGGCACTCGGCGGGAACATACCGGATTTTTGACGGAAGGGGAGGTGCCAATACGGGCAATCAGCGTTTTGCACCGCTGAACAGTTGGCCGGATAATGTGAATTTGGACAAGGCAAGGAGGTTGCTTTGGCCGGTGAAGAAAAAATACGGAAACAAAATTTCGTGGGCTGATTTGTTTATTTTGGCCGGAAATGTGGCTTATGAGTCGGTGGGTTTCAAGCCTTTGGGGTTTGGTGGCGGTCGTGAAGATATTTGGCATCCCGAAAAAGATGTTTATTGGGGAGCGGAGCATGAGTGGTTGGCGCCTACTAAGGAACGATATAAAAATCCGCAAGACAGGGAGAGTTTGGAAAATCCTTTGGCGGCGGTGCAAATGGGATTGATATATGTGAATCCCGAAGGGGTGGACGGCAAGCCCGATCCGTTGAAAACCGCCCATGACGTGCGGGTGACTTTCAGACGCATGGGTATGACGGATGAAGAAACGGTGGCGCTCACTGCGGGAGGACATACCATAGGTAAGGCGCATGGCAACGGTGACCCATCGTTGCTCGGTCCCGACCCTGAAGGCGCACCCGTTCACCAACAAGGTTTAGGATGGCATAATCCCAAAGGGAAAGGGCATTCGGAAGATACGGTTTCAAGTGGTTTGGAAGGGGCTTGGACTACTACGCCCGACCGGTGGAACCATACCTATTTCTATTTGCTATTTGAGTATGATTGGGAATTGAAAAAAAGTCCGGCCGGAGCATGGCAATGGGAACCTATAAATATTAAGGAGGAAGACAAACCTTTGGATGCTTTTATTCCGGGCAAAAGAAACAACCCTATAATGACCGATGCGGATATGGCTTTGAAAATGGATCCGGAGTTCAGGAAATATGCCGAAAGGTTTTATAAAGACCCGGAGTACTTTGAAAAAGTTTTTGCCGAAGCTTGGTTTAAACTGACGCATCGGGATATGGGACCCAAAACACGTTATCTGGGGCCAGAAGTGCCTGAAGAGGATTTCATCTGGCAAGATCCCATTCCGGTTCCGGATTATGAACTAACAGAAGAAGACATTTCAAGGTTAAAGGAAATGATTTTGAACTCGGGATTGACTTCAACTGAACTGATCGCCACGGCATGGGACAGTGCAAGGACATTCAGACAAACCGATTACAGAGGAGGCGCCAATGGAGCGCGTATTCGTTTGAATCCCATGCGTCATTGGGAGGCCAACGAACCGGAACGACTCAACCGTGTTTTGAACAAGTTGGAAGAAATTCAGCAAGCATTTGGTAAAGAGGTGAGCATGGCCGACTTGATTGTTTTGGGAGGTTCGGCGGCGGTGGAGCAGGCGGCGAGAAAAGCCGGTTTTGATGTGGAAGTTCCTTTCACTCCGGGTAGGGGAGATGCCACACAAGAAATGACTGATGAAGAAAGTTTTGCTGTATTGGAACCTATGCATGACGGTTTTCGTAATTATTTCAGGAAAGATTGTCCGGGAACGCCTGAGGAATGGCTGGTGGATAAAGCTCATTTATTGGGTTTAACCGCTCCCGAAATGACGGTTTTGGTGGGTGGTATGCGGGTTTTGGATACCAATTACAAAGGTGTACCGCACGGCGTTTTTACAGACCGCAAGGGGCTTTTGACCAATGACTTTTTTGTGAACCTGACGGACATGCAATATAAATGGGAGCCTGTGGCCGACAATTATTATCATGTGGTGGACAGGGAAACCGGAGAAATTAAGTGGACGGCCACAAGGGTGGACTTGGTTTTCGGTTCCAACTCTATTCTGCGTTCCTATTCGGAATTCTATGCGCAAGATGATAACAGAGAGAAATTTGTCAGGGATTTCATCAAAGCTTGGGTGAAGGTGATGAATGCCGACCGTTTTGATTTGGCTTGATTTTTGTGGTGTAAAAACCCGGATTTTCCGGGTTTTTATTTTTTGAAAAAAATTATTTAATTTGCTTTTTTAAAATACTTAGCCATGAAGAAATTCTTGCTTTTGTTTTTTGTTTTATTATTAACTTGGAATTTATCTGCGCAAGTTAAAAATAAAGGTTATCTGAAAATTACAGGTGGTAATGTGGTCATCAAAGGCTTGGATTTTCAGAATCAAGCCGGAGCTACACTGGAGCATACAAATGGAAGCTTGTATTTTTCTGGAACCCATTGGACCAATGACGGAAGTATGTTTTTGCCGCCGGCAAGTTCCACTGCACAAACCGTTTTTAATGCTTCGGCTGATCAGGTGATTGAAGGTTCCAATGAAAACTTTTTTAATCATCTGGTGATTCAACAGCCTGCTTCTTCAACCTCCAGTGTTACCCAAACCAACAATGTGACCGCCAATCAGATGACGGTTGAAGGTAATGCCGGAAGCTATGAATATAAAGTGAACAACGGAACCGGACAACGTCTGACCGTTAAAAATCAGTTGACCTTAAACGGTAACTTGAAACTATATGAAGATTCGCAATTGCTTCAGGAATCCAATACGGCGGTGGCAGGAAGTGGCAAATTGTTTCGTGATCAAAGCGGAACCGGAAACAAATATTGGTACAACTATTGGAGTGCGCCCGTGAATCAAGGCGGAGTTTGGCAAGCACAATATTTGTTGGATGCACGTCATGTGGATCCCACACAAAAC
>JALVDN010000210.1 GCA_027008965.1 Flavobacteriales bacterium
ATGAATGTTCCCTTAAATCCCATGCTCTTTGGTTTAACTGTTGAAGATCATCAAAAGCCGGTTTTGAAAAACGTTTATTTATATGCTTTGAATGATACTTCACATGTGAATATGCAGAATAATAAAATCAAGCTTAATATTTATAAAAATAAAACAGGGATTTTTATATCGGAACCCGTTACAGCATACGGAGAAATAGGAGTAGGAATAACTGCTTATGATTTACAAGATAAAACCTGGCATAAAAACGGCGTGTATAAAGTGGAATTGATTGTCAACGGAATGAAAATTTACGAAAGCCGGATGGATAAAGTTTCTTATTCCACCACACGCTATATCAATACGATGATTGATTATCCATTTTACTATCATTACCGGCAATATATTCAAAAGCTCTGGAAACATCCCCGTGCCAATCTTCCTGTATTTGCCGCTTTAATAAATAAAGGGAAAATCAAGGTTGAGAACGGAAAGACTTATCAAATTACTGTTCATTTATATGATTTTCAACGAAACAAAACCTCTTTTAAAACCACCATTCAAGGGAAAAAAATAAACGGTTTCACGGGGAAAAAAACGGATCGGACACCTTTTCTGTTAAGTCCCGGCCAAAGTTTGCGAATTCATTCATCTCTGACCGATGTGTTTTTCCCAAAAGGAAGTGTCTATGACCCGGTTTACATAGCTTTTTCCGAAACATCCAATGGTTTTTTCATCCGCCCCGAAGATATTCCTTTTCATAAACCGTTTGTGGTTAAATACAGTTTAAAAAATCAACCCGACGCATTAAAAAAATTTCTTTATTTAGCTTCTATACACCCCCGGACCGGTAAAAAAAGATTTGCTTCGGCTATCAAATCCCATGACAGTTTAATTCTACAAACCCGTACACCGGGCCGTTATGAACTGGCGATAGACAGTATACCTCCGGTCATAACAGGCCTGAACATTCAAGATAATAAATGGATTTCAAACTATCGCTATTTGAAATTTAAAGTTTTTGATAAACATTCGGGAGTCAAAAAAGTGGAAGGATATTTAGACGGGCGGTGGATTTTACTGGAATGGGATTATAAAACCGGAAAAGTTTTCTATAATTTCAATGATTTGAAACCCGAAGGAACAAAACATACGATTCAACTGATTGTAACGGACAAGGTGGGTAACCGAACCGAAAAAACGATTCATTTTTACAGAAAATTCGCTCATGAACACGGATGAAAAATATATACAGCGTTGTTTGGAATTGGCTCAAAACGGAAAAGGGTCAACATTTCCAAATCCCATGGTGGGCGCAGTCATTGTATATGACGACCAAATTATCGGAGAAGGTTGGCACCGGCAGGCAGGTGAACCTCACGCAGAAATAGTGGCCATTGAATCGGTTAAAGACAAATCTTTATTAAAAAAATCCACGCTGTATGTAAATTTGGAACCTTGCTCGCATCAAGGACGCACGCCTGCTTGTAGTTTGGCCATCATAGAACACCGGATTCCAAAAGTGGTTATCTCCCATACCGATCCCAATCCGTTGGTTTCGGGAAAAGGGGTGGAAATGTTGCATCAAGCCGGAATAAAAGTAATTACCGGAATATTGGAAAAGGAAGCTATGGAACTAAACCGGTTTTTTATCAAATATCACCGGAAAAAACATCCTTATATTGTTTTGAAGTGGGCCCAAAGTGCCGATAGAATTCTCACCCCTTTCAATGCAAGCAGATTTGCTATAAGTAATACCTATTCAAGAACATTGATGCATAAATGGCGAAGTGAAATACCTGCCATTATGATAGGATTGAACACTTTGATGGTGGACAATCCGCGTTTGGACAGCCGTTTGTGGAACGAAAATGCTCCCTTACCGGTAATTCTCGGAGGTCCGTATGATTTCGAGCCTTATCAAGTGTTTGATATTCATCAAAAGGTATTGGTTTTTTCGGAGGAGCATATTGAAAATCCTCCACCCAACGTGAAAGTTTTCCGTGACACGGTATTACGTGAAATATTGGATCAACTCTATGAACAAGGGATATTGGCCGTGATGGTGGAAGGAGGGGCCAATGTTTTGGAGCAGTTTATAGAAACGGGTTTATGGGACGAAGCGCGTATTTTTACTTCAAAAGTTACTTTGGATGAAGGATTAAAAGCGCCTGCACTGCACGATGAAGTGTGGCTCAAAGCCTGTGAAATAGAAGGTGACAAATTGGATATTTATCGTCACCGTCAAAACGGTTTATTACAAGATGGGACTTATCTATAAAACCTTGTCGGCTCCTGCCGGGCCTTCGATATACAAGGAAAAGGGAAGCAAATTTTTAGGCTATGCTTTTCCGGTAGAAAATAAAACTCAAATTAAAGAAATCCTTCAAAAGATTAAAAAAGAACATCATGGTGCCCGGCATTGGTGTTATGCGTATAGAATTAACCCTAAAAATCCCGAAGAACGTGCTTATGATGACGGCGAACCCACTTATTCTGCCGGGAAACCCATATTACAACAAATCCAACAAGCAGATTTAATGGATGTTTTGGTGGTGGTGGTACGCTATTTCGGGGGTGTAAAATTAGGAGTGGGCGGATTGATTCAGGCTTATAGAACTGCGGCTAAAACCGTTTTGGATTCGGCAAAAACGGTTAATAAAGAAATTAAAGACATGGTTATGCTCCGATTTGATTATGAACAAATGAACCGGGTGATGCAATTTTTAAAGCGATATCAAATCAAACCCGAAAAAATGGAAACAGGTGAACAA
>JALVDN010000211.1 GCA_027008965.1 Flavobacteriales bacterium
TTGAATTTTTTTCTATTAGAAGGACAAACCGCAAATGATTCAGTCCCAACTCATAAACTACCACCATGGACTTTTAAATTCGGTATTGATGCTATGGGGTATAGTGGCATAGAAGCTCAATTAAATTTTTTCGTACAAGGAAAATATACAATTGGTTTTGGCGCATGGAATGTAAATAGAAAAAGCAAAAATACACCTACTGATTATCATCTTACAAACAATTTTACCAAAAGAACCAAAAGGAGTATAAGGGAAAGGCTTGTATCTTTCGGGTTATTAACCGGCTATATAATTCACATTCCGCAAACAAAAGACAGATTTCATTTACAGGCCGGCATCTATTATAACAAATTAAAATATCCGGATAATTTCAAAAAGGAGACGCATTATAACTTACTTTTTGAAACCAATTATTCTTATTCATGGGTTGAAAAACATTATATATCCTTGGTTTTATCGCCATCATTTGACTTTCCGATGTCTAAAGCTTTCGGTATAAGCTTGCAGCCAAAGATCCTTTTGAGCTTGAAAGAAATCAACATGATGATGAATGTATCTATCTTCTTTTGATGTGTAGAATTCATTATAAAGCAACTTTTTAGTTATTATTGGCTATTATAGCTGCTTGTTTCCCTTGATTTTCCATCATAACATTGTACATCCCGCTCATGAAACCATATTTTTGATAAACATTTATGCTTCAAGTTAACCCGGGGAATCTCTCCGCGCCGGCGGGCGCAGTGGTATCCTTTTGAAGGCGAAAGCAAGTTTTTGTGTGTGCGAGCAGGCTCCGAGCGAAGACGAGGAGACATCACAGCACACTATACAAAAACCGCTTGAGCCGAAAAAGATTTAAACGGAGCACGCCAATAGGCGCCCGGAAAAAAATTATAATAAATGAAAATTTATTCTTTTAATGATCGCCAAGCATTTTTGGCGGCCATTTCTTCGGCTTTCTTTTTGGATGAGGCTCTTCCTTTTCCCATGATTTTACCGTCTATATTCAACTCCACAAAATGTACATCCTGTCCGTTTTTATGAGTCTCTAAACGGTGATGAAATTTGTATTGTTTTTTATTTTTCTGGGTCCATTCAACAATTTCATTCTTATAGCTTGATATGGTATTTTCTATTTTTTCAAGTTTCACGTAAGGCTTGATGATTTTATTGTAGATAAAATCTTTGGCTGCTTGATAACCTTGATCCAGGTAAATGGCACCGATGATGGCTTCTAAAATGTTTCCTTCAATGTTTTCACCGTATTGTTTCCGGTTTTTCCGCGGCAAAAAATGAATCAATTTTAAATTTTTCCCGATTTGATTGAGACTTTTCCTGCTTACTATTTTTGATCGGTATTCCGAGAGTTTTCCTTCATCAACATTTTTTAGTTTCTTGAAAAGAAATTCGGATATGACAAGAGACAAAACCGAATCGCCTAAAAATTCCAATCTTTCATAATTGAACGGTCTGCCTTGTTGATCATGCAGATTAAAAGTGGGGTGTGAAAGGGCTTTGATATATAATTGTTCGTTCCGGGGTTGAAATCCCAATAGCGTGATGAGATTTTTATCGAGAGAGCTTTCTCTTTCGACTGATGAAGGTTTGGATGAAAAAAACCGGTTTACAATTTTTTTAAACGGCAATTTAGTCTTCAAATTTTTTAAAAAGAATGCTGGTGTTGTGTCCACCGAAACCAAAGGTGTTGTTGAGCGCGTATTTCACTATACGTTCTTGGGCTTTATTAAAGGTCAGGTTCAACCGGGGATCAATTTCGGGGTCGTCTGTGAAATGGTTAATGGTTGGCGGAATTAAATCATTGATTATGGCCAAAATGGAGGCTATGGATTCCACGGCTCCTGCGGCTCCAAGCAGATGACCGGTCATGGATTTGGTGGAACTGATGTTTAGTTTGTAGGCGTCGTCTTTAAAAACTTGTTGAATGGCTTTGATTTCGGCAATGTCACCCAGTGGGGTGGATGTTCCGTGAACATTAATATAATCCACTTCCGAGGGAAGTACTCCCGCTTCTTCCAAGGCCAATTCCATGACGCGGGCCGCTCCTTTTCCTTCGGGATGCGGAGCGGTCATATGATAGGCATCGGCATTTAATCCGGCGCCTACTATTTCGGCATAGATGTGTACACCCCGTTTTTTGGCGTGTTCATATTCTTCCAAGATCAAAGTTCCGGCACCTTCTCCCATCACAAATCCATCCCTGTCTTTATCAAAAGGGCGGGAGGCGGTTTTGTAATCCTCATTTCGTGTTGATAGTGCACGCATGGCATTAAATCCACCTACACCCACCTCCGTGATTGGAGATTCGGATCCTCCGGTTACAATTACGTCGGCTTTCCCTAATTGAATCAAATGAAAGGCATCAATAATGGCATGAGATGATGTGGCACATGCGGATACGGTGGCATAATTGGGACCGGTATAACCGTATTTGATGGACACAAGTCCGGCTGCCATATCAGGGATCATTTTGGGAATCAAAAAAGGATTAAAACGCGGTTGTTTGCCTCCTTCCACATAGTTTTCCACTTCTTGTTGGAAAACATTCATTCCTCCGATTCCCGAACCTAAAATCACCCCGACCCGTTCTTTGTTTAATGCGGAAAAATCTTCCAATCCGGCATCTTTGATGGCTTCTTCACATGACACCATGGAATATTGTGTGAAATTATCCATTTTTCGTAGCATGCTTCGATCAATAAACCGGGACGGGTCAAAATCTTTTAATTCGCAGGCAAAACGTGTTTTAAAACGCGAAGCGTCAAATTTGGAGATAGGCACTGCACCGCTCACTCCTTTGAATAATGCCTCGGTAAAATCTTTGACATTATTTCCCAGCGGTGTCAGTGCGCCTAATCCGGTAATGACTACTCTGCGTTTTGCCATACGGGAATTTAGTTGTTTTTCAAATGATCTTCAATGAATTGAATGGCTTGACCAACCGTTTGGATATTTTCGGCTTGATCGTCGGGAATTTGAATGTCAAATTCTTTTTCAAATTCCATAATCAATTCTACAATATCCAATGAATCGGCTCCCAAGTCATTGGTGAAATTAGCGTCGGGGGTAATTTCATTTTCATCCACGCCGAGTTTTTCAACGATAATTGCTTTTACTCTAGATGCAATGTCAGACATAGCTGTATTTTTTTATGGTTATCTATTCCGCAAAAATAGAGAAAAATATAAACATGCAAATTGATTCGGTCATTTTCTTTGAAAATTTATCAAAATTGCCATGAAACACCCACTCCCCAAACTATTTTTCGGTTTGAAATGATGGTTAAAGGGCGCCATGATAAATCTTTATTGATATTCCATAAACATAAATGGGCTGCCACATTGGCTTCTACTATTTGTAAAATATAAATGCCGGACAAAACCATTAATGAAATATCGCGATTTCTTCTATAGTAGGATTGCGCTCTTAAAAGTACTTCGGTATCCAAATAATCAAATTCATCCGGTCGTCCCATTAAACGGTTTTGATAGGCTGTTCTGTATTTTTCATATAACTTTTGATTTTGAAGATAGAAATAGCCGGCCGTTCCCAAGGCTAAATATACAATAGGAACTTTCCAATATTGTTTATTGTAGACTTGTCCTGCACCCGGTAATACAGCCGAATAAAAGGCCGCTTTGGCAGGCGCATTGATATCTTGAAATATTTGTTTCCCGGAAGAATTTAAGGTGGAAACACTATCGGGTTGTAACGGATTTTCCTGTTGAGCTAACCCATGCAAGGAAAAAAGCAAGACAATCAGGAAAGTAATTTCTTTAAGTTTTCCAATTGTTCTTCGGAGTCGAAAGGGATGATGATTTTCCCAGTATGATTTCCTTGCCATGAAATACGCGTTTTGGGGTGAATGTTTTTTTTCAGGTGTTTTTCCCAATTCTTCAAATCTTGCGGAATTTTTTTCTTACGGATTTTTCCGGGGATTTCCAGTATTTTCCCTTCCCGGTATTTTTTTACTAGCGCTTCGGTTTGACGCACCGACAAATTGTTTTTTATGATTTGTCTGTAGATATTCAACTGTACGTCCTGATCTTCAATATTTATAAGTGCGCGTCCATGCCCCATGGATATAAATCCGTCACGGATGCCACTTTGGATAATAGGATCCAACTTGAGTAACCTTAAATAATTCGTAATGGTGCTTCGTTTTTTCCCCACACGTCTGCTCATTTCTTCTTGTGTGAGCCCCAGTTCTTCAATCATTCGTTGAAAAGATAGAGCCACTTCAATGGCATCCAAATCCTGACGTTGAATATTTTCAACCAAAGCCATCTCAAGCATTTCACGGTCATTGGCCAAACGTATGTAGGCCGGAATTTTCTCCAAACCGGCCATTTTGGCGGCACGTAGCCTGCGCTCACCCGATATGACCGTGAAAGTTCCATCGTTTTCTTTTTTTACAGTTATGGGTTGTATAATTCCCAATTCCTTGATGGATGAAGATAATTCTTTCAGTGCGTGTTCATCAAATTGTGTACGAGGTTGAAACGGATTGGCGCGTATCATATCCACGGGAATGTCTATCACATTTCCAATGATTTGTTCCGCTCCTTTGTCTTTTGCCGTGTTGATTTTATCGCTACTCAACAAAGCGTCTAATCCTCTTCCCAAGCGTTTTTTCTTGGATGATTTTGCCATAATTATTCTTGGTTTTCGTTTTGCATAAACTCATTCTTGCGTATCAATTCATCCGCCAGGTTCAAATAATTGATTGCTCCTCGGCTATCGGCATCATAAGCCAGAATACTTTGCCCGAAGCTCGGTGCTTCACTCAATCTGACATTTCTTTGTATAATAGTATCAAATACCATATCCTTGAAATGTTTTCTTACTTCTTCCACCACTTGATTGGATAATTTTAATCTGGAATCATACATGGTGAGTAGCATGCCTTCGATATCCAAATCGGGATTATGAAGTTGTTGAACACTTTTGATGGTATTGAGCAGTTTACCCAAGCCTTCCAAAGCAAAATATTCACATTGGATGGGGATAATCACCGAATCGGCGGCGGTCAAAGCATTTAGTGTGATCAATCCCAGTGAGGGAGCCGTGTCAATAATGATGTAGTCATACTGTTGCTTGACTTTTTTCAAGGCTTTTTTGAGTAAATATTCCCTGTTGGGATTGTCCACCATTTCAATTTCCACACCCACCAAATCAATTCTTGAGGGTATAATTTCAACATTGGGTGAATCGGTGGGTATGATAACATCCTCCGCTTTACGGATTCCTTCCAATATTTCGTAGGTTCCTTCGGGTTTATCTTCCAAATTTATACCGAGTCCGGAAGTAGCATTGGCTTGCGGATCGGCATCTACCAATAATACTCTTTTTTCCAATACGCCGAGTGCGGCAGCCAAATTCACCGCTGTGGTTGTTTTTCCAACCCCTCCTTTTTGATTTGCTATGGCAATGATTTTACTCACCTGTTTGAATTCGTTTGGAATGCTAAATTTACGATTTTTTACATAAACTTCCCGGTTTACGCTTGTATTTTATGTAAAAAGCCCTTCCAAATAAATTGAAAGGGCTTTATCATATAGTTTGGATATATGTTTATCCTAAAGCTACCCGTTTAAAACCGGTAATTTTCAATTCGGGGTCCAAAGATTTTACATATTCGGCTACGGATTTCTTATTATCCTTGATAAATGCTTGATTGACAAGTGTATTCTCTTTGAAGAATTTTTTGAGTTTGCCTTGTGCGATTTTTTCAAGCATATTTTCGGGCTTCCCTTCATTTCTCAATTGCTCCATGGCAATTTCCAATTCTTTTTGAACCACTTCTTCCGGAACACTTTCTTCATCTAAAGCAATAGGAGCCATAGCGGCAACTTGCATGGCCACATCATGAGCCACTTCATCTATTCCGTCCACTACTTTATTGAAGCCCACTAATGTTCCTATTTTTTTATTGGAATGTACATAGGAACCCAAATAGGCCGCATCCAATGTTTGGAAATCACCTATTTCAAGCTTTTCGCCTATCACACCCGTTTGTTCAATAAGTTTTTCTTCAACGGAAATTTTATCATCAAACGGTGCTTTTAAGAAAGATTCTTTGTCAGCATAATTCAAGGCCACTTCGGCAAATTTCTCGGCCAATTTTATAAAGTCTTCGTTTTTGGCTACAAAATCTGTTTCGCAATTCAGAGAAATAACTACACCGTGCGTTTTTTCGGGGTTCATTTTAACCACGACAACACCTTCGGTGGATTCTCTATCCGCTCTTTTAGCGGCCACTTTTTGGCCTTTTTTTCTCAAAATTTCCACTGCTTTTTCAAAATCGCCGTCGGCTTCTACCAGTGCATTTTTGCAGTCCATCATTCCCGCACCGGTCATTTTTCTGAGTTTATTTACATCTGCGGCAGTAATTTTAGCCATATCTTTTTATTTTTGTTCGTTATTTTCTTCAGTTGTTGCTGTGGATTCTTCCACTTTTTTCTTTTCGTCTTCTTCGGCTTTCTTTTGAGCTTCGGCTTCAAGTTTGGCTTTTTCTTTCATTATTTTACGGTCTTCCAAGCCTTCGGCAATGGCATCGGTCAAGTAGCTCAAAACAAGCTCAATGGATCGTGATGCATCATCATTGGCAGGAATAGGATAATCAATAGGGCGTGGATCAGCATTGGTGTCTACCAAAGCAACTACGGGAATTCCCAATTTATTGGCTTCTTTCACGGCCACATGCTCTTTATTTACATCCACCACAATCAATGCGGCGGGTAGACGGTTCATGTCAACAATGGAACCCAAGTTTTTTTCCAATTTGGCACGCAGACGGTCCAAGTGAAGTTTTTCTTTCTTGGAAAGCGTGTCGTAAGTGCCGTCTTTTTTCATTTTATCGATTTGGGCCATTTTTTTGACCGCCTTTCTAATGGTCACAAAGTTCGTGAGCATACCGCCGGGCCATCGTTCTGCTATGTAAGGCATATTGACGCTTTTGGCTTGTTCGGCAATAATGTCTTTGGCCTGTTTCTTAGTGGAAACATACAAAATCTTCCTTCCGGTTGCGGCCAATCTTTTCAGAAACTTTTGAGCTTCTTCAATTTTAGCGGCCGTTTTGTACAGGTTGATAATGTGAATCTTGTTTTTGGCTCCGTAGATATAAGGCGCCATGTTAGGATTCCACTTGCGTGTGAGGTGTCCGAAATGCACACCTGCGTCTAACAATTCTTTGAGTTCGGGTTTTTTTGCCATAATCTTTAGTTTACGTTCCTTTAAAAAGCAACACGCCACAGACGTGTTTGGATGCTAAACTAATCTTTTTAAGAAACTTGGTTAATATAATATTATCGTTTAGAGAATTGGAATTTCTTTCTTGCTTTGGGTCTTCCGTATTTCTTTCTTTCCACCATCCGGGGATCACGCGTCAGCAAGCCTTCGGGTTTCAATAAAGCTCTGAATTCGGGATCCACTTTGAGCAAAGCTCTTGCAATAGCTAATTTGATCGCACCGGCCTGACCGGTGATTCCTCCTCCCTTCACATTCACCATCACATCATATTTTCCTTCGGTGTTGGTCACTGCAAAAGGTTTCAAAATATCCACTTGATGCGTGGGAATGGTGAAGTATTCTTCAAATGGCCGCCCGTTCACAGTAATTTTTCCCGTTCCTTCATCCATATAAATCCGGGCTACGGAAGTCTTTCTTCTGCCTATGGTATGAATTCTTTCCATTATTTAAATTTATTTATATCTAAAACTTTTGGATTTTGTGCCTGATGTGGATGTTCGCTCCCTACATATACGTGCAGGTTTTTAAATATCTTACGCCCCAATTTGTTTTTGGGTAACATGCCTTTTACGGCTTTTTCCACCAAACGCTCCGGATGTTTTTTCATCAAATCACGAGCCGTGATGGAACGTTGTCCACCCGGATAGCCCGTATGCCAAATATACTCCTTATCATCCCATTTATTCCCGGTTAATATGATTTTATCGGCATTGATCACCACTACATGATCTCCTCCGTCCACATGCGGTGTAAAATCGGGTTTGTGCTTTCCACGCAATATTTTGGCAATTTTGGAAGCCAAACGTCCGAGCACTTGTCCTTCGGCATCCACCAAGAGCCATTCTTTTTTCACGGTTTGTTTGTTGGCCGAGATGGTTTTGTAACTTGTCGTATCCATTTATACACATTTAATTGGCTTGCAAATGTATGAATTTTTTCTTTTACTGCAAATACCTTTTTTTAAAAAAATTCCATTCAAGCGCTTCAAAAAAATCAAATTATTCAATATTCATACGGATTTTGTTTGGATGATTTGGGCGCCATTCGGCGTGCTCCGTTTAAATCTTTTTCGGCTCAGCCTGCGGATGTAATGGCGTTTTGCGGGGTCTCCTCGTCTCCGCTCGGAGCCTCCTCAAACGCACATCCGCTCGGCTTCGCCTTCAAAAGGATATCACTTCGCCCGCCGGCGCATTTTATAAATCATTTTCATTGAAAAAAACCGCCCGGATGGGCGGTTTAAATTATTTCACTTTAATTAATCTATCAATGGTATGCGGGTTTTTAAGAATTCGAATTAATTTCTTTTTTTTAATATGGAAAGTATCTATGTGGTTTTTTCGCTGTTTTAGACGATTGGCATACTTAGGAATGTAATTAAAACTATCAATTTTATAAAACGTTGTATCGCTAAATAGATAAATTTTCCGGCCATCGGTTTTCCATTTTCCGTAAGACTTTATAGCACAAGTTTCCATATAAAATGTGCTATCATCACGAAGTTCAAGTTTTGTCCCTGCGATAAATCTTTTATAAAATATAAAATCAAAAAGTTCAGGGCGGTTTTTATTGACATAATATTTACCTAAATAAGCCTGTTTATTTCCGGAACAACCCCAAAGAAAAGCGGAAAACAAACTAATCCATAAAAACAGGCTGATCCAATCTTTGTGTGATTTCATGGTTTGTTTTGTTGGTGAGTTCATTGGTTAATTTGACAATTAAAAATATTGAATTTTTTCAAAGTTTAATTTTTCATTTGTTTTGTATTATAAACAAGAAATACAAATGCTTATTTTATTTTGATGAAATATGAAAAATATACTTTTTTAAAAACACATACAACGAAACCTTTCAAATTTTATCCGCCCGCAGGATGAAAAGAATATTTTTGTGGAGTGAAGGATTTACAGTATTAAAAAAACCGCCCGG
Organism: Flavobacteriales bacterium; assembly: GCA_027008965.1. Lineage (GTDB taxonomy): Bacteria > Bacteroidota > Bacteroidia > Flavobacteriales > Flavobacteriaceae > JAADED01. The sequence goes on from JALVDN010000211.1 coordinate 9,196, forward strand.
ATGGGCGGTTTAAATCATTTCACTTTAATTAATCTATCAATGGTACGCGGGTTTTTAAGAATTCGAATTAATTTCTTTTTTTTTATGTGGAAAGTATCTATGTGTTTTTTTTGCTGTTTTAGACGATTGGCATACTTAGGAATGTAATTAAAACTATCTATTTTATAAAACGTTGTGTCGCTAAATAGATAAATTTTCCGGCCATCGGTTTTCCATTTTCCGTAAGACTTTATAGCACAAGTTTCCATATAAAATGTGCTATCATCACGAAGTTCAAGTTTTGTCCCTGCGATATATCTTTTATAAAATATAAAATCAAAAAGTTCAGGGCGGTTTTTATTGACATAATATTTACCTAAATAAGCCTGTTTATTTCCGGAACAACCCCAAAGAAAAGCAGAAAGCAAACTAATCCATAAAAACCGATTGATCCAATCTTTGTGTGATTTCATGGTTTGTTTTGTTGGTGAGTTCATTGGTCAAGGATATTATAACTTGTAACTTGGATTTTAATACATTGTCGGTTAAGTAATTGTTTACCTTATTTAAAAAAGAAATGATTCGGTCTCTATCTTGCGGTGATATTAAAATTTGTTGGTTGTCATTGGGATTATTCATGATCATACTCATTTTGGGAAGATAATCACGCATAATTTGATAAGTGTCAATCGCTAATTCCAAATCTAGATGCTGTTTGATATCTTTACTACCCTTATAATAAAAATCAATCAATTGAATACTTCCTTTATGCTTTGCCATATAATTATCCCTAAATGCTCTTGAAGTTGCTAAAATATTAACAAACGGATAGTTGTTGGATAAACCGTTTTCATGAATTATACTGTCTGCTTGTTTAATTTTGCAGATTGGTATTGTTGGTCTACATATATCCATAACCGGATCACAATCATTAACTCCATCACCGCA
>JALVDN010000212.1 GCA_027008965.1 Flavobacteriales bacterium
TTCTTGGCTAAAAGTCTTTTTGTCCGAAATTCAAAAGAAAAACATTTATCCTGTCAAACTAATGATTTTTCAGCTATCTTACTCCTAAAAATGCAAAAAAAGAAAGACCGTCTTTTTAGACGGCCTCTTATTTTAAACATTTCGGAATTTTAGTGAACTACATCAATGTCTGTACAAATGAGACCGTCGGTAATGGTGTGCGTTGTGTTATTGGAATCCTCGTATGTCCCCGAAAATTTGATAACCACTCTATCACCAACAGCCGATGCCCCTTCAACCACTTCAAATTGCATATTTACATTTTGCATGGAATTGAGAAAAGTAATGTTCGCAACGTCTTGGGTCACAAACCAATTATTTGAAAAAGGTCCGGTTTCACCGTCTTCCGTAATGGTGGAATGAAAATAAAACCCTCCGTTTTCATCGGTCCAAATGTCATAAAACTTTCCAATGGCGGCGTCGTGAAAAATTTCTCCCGTAATCTGGGCATCATCAAAAGAAACAGTTGAACCGTCCAGTTTATAATAAATTCCCGTATGGTCACATACATCGGGTTCGGCGGGAGGTTCGGGATTACAATTGAGTGCCAAAAGAAACAATGACAACACACTTAAAGCAGTGAACTTTACAAATAAATTTGTTTTCATAAAATCATTTTTAATTGGGTTAATATTGATTTTTACTTGCAATAATGATGCTTTTTACGGACAATTTTTATTTCATTTATTCAAATGCGGGTTTGATAGAAATAAATGCTTGGTTGATTGGATAGAATCAGTTCATGACTACCAAAGAATAAAAAAGCCCGCCGGGAGCGGGCTTGAATAAAAATTAATGAAGCGTCTTTTAGAGTTTTTCAAATCGTGCTTGGAAAAATCTCAAATATTTCGGTTCAAAAACCATTTTCAATCCGCGTGCTTTGTGTGCATTTTGAAAGACTTCTGCAACCGATTCGGCCACCACATCCATGTGGGCTTGTGTATAAACCCGTCGTGGAATGGTGAGTCTCACCAATTCCAATTTAGGATAGTTGTGCTCGCCTGTTTCAGGATTTCTACCTGCCGAAACCACACCCCGTTCCATGGCACGCACACCCGAATCCACATAGAGCTCGGCCGCTAGGGTTTGGGCCGGAAATTCATCTTGCGTGAGATGCGGATAAAAACGTTTGGCATCCAGAAAAACCCCGTGCGTTCCAATGGGTTTAACCACCGGAATACCTTCTTTCAAAAGCAAATTGCCCAAATAGTGAACCTGTCCCACACGTGCTTTTTGATGTTCATCCATCACCGACTCTTTAATACCGATGGCCATGGCTTCCATATCACGTCCGGCCAAACCGCCGTAGGTATGCAATCCTTCATAAACCACCACTAAATTCCGGGCTTGTTCAAAAACATCCGGATCGTTGGTGGCCAAAAATCCTCCAATATTCACCAATGCATCTTTTTTGGCACTCATGGTGGCATGATCTGTCAACGAATTGATTTCTTTGACTATTTCCGCCACTGTTTTATCGGCATATCCTTCTTCGTTTTGTTGAATCATGTAAGCATTTTCGGCCACACGGGTCATGTCATGAACGATTTCAATACCGTATTTTTGAGTGAGTTCACGCACGGCCTTCAGATTGGCCATGGAAATGGGCTGACCGCCGGCCATATTCACCGTGGTGGCAATGGCCACATAAGGGATTTTATCCGCACCCACTTCATCAATCAAACGTTGCAGTTTGTCCAAATCCACATTCCCCTTGAAAGGATGTTCACTCTCCGGGTCATGTGCCTCATCAATGATGACATCCACAAATTTTCCGCCGGCCAATTCCTGATGCAACTTCGTGGTGGTGAAATACATATTTCCCGGAATATAATCACCGGGCTTAATCAAAATTTTGGAAATAATATGTTCGGCTGCACGTCCTTGGTGTGTAGGCACCAAGTATTTATATCCGTAAACCTCGCGCACCGTTTCCTCCAAATGATAAAAGTTACGGCTTCCGGCATAGGCTTCGTCGCCCAACATTAATCCTGCCCATTGGCGGTCGGACATGGCCGAAGTTCCGCTATCGGTCAACAGGTCAATATAAACGTCCTCCGAACGCAGCAGAAAAGTGTTGTAACCCGCTTCTTCCATGGCTTTTTCGCGTTCTTTTCTGGAAAGCATTCGCAAGGGTTCAACCATTTTAATTTTATAGGGCTCCGCCCAAGATCTTTTCTTCATCATATGATATAGTTTTTGGTTGCCGTAAAATACAAAAAACAATTGACCCCGCATTTGACAATTGAAAGTTTACCCGGTTCTATTCAATTATCGGGGTTTGATAGATATAATGATTATTTTTTTGGGCGCCTTATGGCGTGCTCCGTTTAAATCTTGCTCGGCTCAAAGCATTTTTGTAAGTTGCCGTGCGGGGTCTCCTCGTCGTAGCTCGGAGCCTCCTCCGTCAAACAAAAATGAGCTTTTCGCCTTCGCAAGGATAACACTGCGCCCGCCGGCGCTTGATGAGAATATCGAACATCGATGAGCAATGTGCGATTTTAGATTTGAATTAAATGCCCTGCTGATTTTATTGTAGGAGAGCGTGTCATTTCGAAGGAGCGAGGCACGAGCGACTGAGAAATCTCTATCTACATAAAAGAATGAGATTCCTCGTCGCATCGCTCCGTCGGAATGACACACTACTTCAATGTTTGCAGTAGGAGAACAAAAATCTAATATCAGCGTTCGAATGTTTAATGTTC
>JALVDN010000213.1 GCA_027008965.1 Flavobacteriales bacterium
GACTTGTCCGGCTTGTCAAAACTATTTAAAACTGGATCAGATTATATAGAATGAGTGTATAAGGGGATAAGTGCATGATTATCAAAACCATTGAAAAAGATCCAGGTAAAAAAATATTAGCTATTTTAAAAAAAAGTCTTACCTTTGTGTGCCTCAAAAAAATATGTCTTATGACTAAAGCCGATTTAGTAAAAAATATTGCAGATAAAACGGGACTTGAGAAAAAAGAAGTTCAAAAAGTTATTGAATTGTTTATGGATGAAATCATCCACGCGCTAAGTAAAGGCGAAGCGGTTTATTTGAGAGGGTTTGGTACTTTCAACAATAAGTTTCGGGCCCAAAAAATTGCCCGGAATATCAAAAAAAACACCTCGTTGGTAGTGCCTGCACATTATATCCCGTCATTTAAACCTTCCAAGTCTTTTGTAGATAAAATCAAAAACAATATAAAACCCTGAGATTATGCCTAGTGGTAAAAAAAGAAAAAGAAAAAAGATTGCAACGCACAAAAGAAAGAAACGCAGTCGCTTGAACAGACACAAGAAAAAGAAAAAGTAGGCTCCTACTTTTTCTTTTCCTTTTTTATGGAATTTGCTCTTTGATATATCGCTTGCTGAATCAGTTATTAACTCAAAAAAATAAAACGATGGGTATAGATTTAATTATTCGATCTAGTCCATCCGCTATTGATTTTGCATTGCTGAAAGACGGTTTACTTGTAGAATTGCATCGGGAGGAAACAGGCATCAAATTCAATGTAGGAGATATTTTTCTGGCTAAGGTTTCCAAAATTATGCCGGGACTAAACGCCGCTTTTATTCACTTAAAAAGCAAAAAAGACGGTTTCCTACACTATCATGATTTGGGTCCCAATGTTCGTTCTTTGCTAAAATATATCAAACTCTTGCGGAGTAATAAAAAGATTCATCCTTTATTAAAAAATTTCAAGTTTGAACCTAAAATCCACAAGGACGGTTCGATCAATCAAGTATTGCGTCAAGGAGAATTGATTTTGGTTCAAATCGTAAAGGAGCCCATTTCCACCAAAGGTCCCAGGTTAACATCGGAGATTTCATTGGCCGGAAGATACTTGGTTCTTGTTCCTTTCAATGAGGGCGTTTTTGTTTCTTCCAAAATTGAGAGTGAAACTGAACGTTCGAGGTTAAAAAGACTCGCTGAAAGCATCAGGCCTAAAAATTTCGGATTGATTGTTCGCACGGCTGCCGAAGGGAAAAAGGTAGCGGAACTTGATAAGGATTTGAATACACTTATTTCTTCTTGGGAAGAAACCTCAAAAAATATTGTAACCGCAAGACCACCTCAAAAAGTTTACAGGGAAATAGGCAAAGCGGGATTACTTTTGCGGGATCTATTAGATGAAAATTTTGAATCTATTGTGGTGGACGATAAGAATCTTTACAATGAAATTCTACAGCTAGTAAGAGAAATTTATCCGGAAAAAGAAAAAATCGTTAAGTTTTACAACCAAAAAATACCGATTTTTGAGAAATACGGCATTGAAAAACAAATCAAAACCTCTTTCGGAAGAAGTGTATCTCTGGACAAGGGGGCCTATATCATTATAGAGCATACCGAAGCCATGCACGTAATAGATGTCAATAGCGGATTATCACCGGGAAAAAGCGGTGACCAGGAAAACACAGCGCTACAAGTCAATTTAAAGGCGGCAAAAGAAATAGCCCGTCAATTGAGATTGAGAGATATGGGAGGTATTATTATTGTGGATTTTATTGATCTGCATTCGCAAGAAAATAGAAAGAAACTCTATGAATATCTCAAAGAACAGATGAAAGATGACAGGGCTAAACACAAAATCCTTCCTCCTACCAAATTCGGTTTAATACAAATCACACGACAACGTGTCCGACCGGAAAGAAATATTGATACTTCCGAGAAAAATCCAAGTTTGGTATTCAAAGATCAAGTGGATGCACCCATAACATTGATTTCCAAAATAGAAGACGATTTGGAAAAAATTGTTGATAAAACCAAAGGGAAATTAATCTTGGCCGTTCATCCCTTTATTGCCGCTTATCTCAGAAAAGGATTTCTTTCATGGAGATGGAAAAAAATATTCCAATATAAGCGTATGTTGGATATTCAACCGAGATATGGCTATAAGTATTTGGAATATCGTTTTTTTGATAAAGACGGAAACGAAATTGACTTGATCAAATAAAAACAAGTAAATAATAAACCCCGCCGGCTTTGCCGGCGGGGTTTATTATTTTGCATAAAAGCACCAGTGATTATAAGTTGGCAAAAATCTGAAGCCGCTCCCAACGGGCATCAATTTCGGTTTGAGCCATTTCCAAAAGTTCCTTGGCGTTTTCGGGATTTTGTTTGATAAGCCTTGTAAACCGTGCTTCTTTGTTCATGAATTCCGAAACAGGAATTTCAGGTGCTTTGGAATCCAATGAGAACCGTTTTCCGGCCGGTTTAGCCGGGTTATATCTGAATAAAGGCCAATATCCCGATTTCACGGCCAATTCCTGATGGGTGGCACCGTCTCCCATATCATATCCGTGTTCAATACAATGGGAAAATGCAATGATTAACGAAGGTCCGTCATATTCCGCGGCTTCACGAATGGCTCTCAAAGCTTGTTGCTCTTTGGCTCCCATAGCAATTTGTGCTACATAAACATTGCCGTAGGCAATAGCTTGAAGTGCCAGATCTTTTTTGGGTGTACGTTTTCCGGAAATGGCAAATTTGGCTGCCGCTCCCAGTGGAGTAGCCTTGGATGCTTGACCGCCCGTATTGGAATATACCTCCGTATCCAACACCAACACATTGATATCCTCACCCGATGCCAATGCATGATCCAAACCACCGTATCCTATATCATATGCCCAACCGTCTCCGCCTATAATCCAAACATATTTTTTTCTCAAGTAATCCGCCAATATCATCATTCGTTTGGCTTCGGGTGTATTTATACCTTTCAATGCCGCTCTTACCAATTTGATATTTTTGATTTGTTCTTCTTTTTGTGCTTCGTCGGATTCGGGGTTATTTACAATAGCATTGACCAACTCCGATCCGATTACATCTTCCAATTTAAACAATAAATCAAAGGCTTCTTTCCTTTTGGCATTCATAGCCAATCGCATTCCCAATCCATATTCGGCATTATCTTCAAACAACGAATTGGCCCAAGCCGGTCCCATGCCGTTTTCATTTACCGTATAAGGTGTTGTAGGCAGGTTTCCGCCGTAGATGGAGGAACATCCCGTTGCATTGGCAATTAAACTGCTGTCACCATATAATTGCGTAACCATTTTGATATAAGGAGTTTCCCCACATCCCGGACAAGCGCCCGAATATTCAAATAAGGGTTCCAAAAATTGGACGTTCTTGATGGTTGTGGTTTTGAGTTTCTTTCTGTCATACCAAGGTAATTCGGCAAAGAAATCCCAATAAGGTTCTTCTTGCGGTTGAACCTCCAGTCGAGGGTGCATGTTGATAGACTTGAAGTTAGGGATTTCCTTACTTTCAGCAGGACATACGGCCACACAAAGTGTACAGCCCGTACAGTGTACCGGATCCACTTGCAGCACATATGTATCCACGCCTTCATAGCGGCCTTTGATAGGAACTTGCCTGAACCCTTCGGGGGCATTTTTCAAATCATCTTGTGAAACGATTTTGGCCCGGATGGCCGCATGCGGACAAATATCCACACATTTATTACATTGGGTACACAACTGCGGATCATCCCAAACGGGAATAAAATCGGCAATATTCTGACGTTCATATTTGGCTGTTCCCAAAGGGAAAGTTCCATCGGGTTCAAAGGCACTTACGGGCAAGCTATCTCCTTCTCCGGCATATATTTTTCCAAGTACGTTTTTCACATAATCGGGAGCGGAAGGATCCATCACCGGCTCAAAGTCGCGTCGGGAAGTTACTTCTTGCGGATAGTCCACTTTTTGGAGATATTTCAACGCCGTATCTACCGCATTGAAGTTCATCTGAACAATAAAATCTCCCTTGTGGGAATAGGATTTTACAATAGCATCTTTGATGCGCTGAATGGCTTCTTCTTGTGGCAAAATACCCGAAATGGCAAAGAATGCCGTTTGCAAAACCGTATTGATACGACGACCCAATTTTGCCTCATAAGCCACTTTGGATGCGTCGATCACATAGAATTCCAATTTTTTTCTTAGAATGGTTTCTTGAACTTTTTGGGGGAGTTGATCCCAAATATGATCCTTATCAAACGGAGAGTTCAACAATAATATTCCGCCTTCTTTTACTTTCTCTGCCAAATTAAATTTTTGAATGAAGTCAAATTGATGTACGGCCACAAATTCGGCTTCATCTATCAAGTAGGTGGAATAGATGGGATCCGGACCGAAACGCAAATGCGAAATAGTACGCGCACCGGCTTTTTTTGAATCGTAAACAAAGTATCCTTGTACATAATTGTCGGTTGTTTCACCTATTATTTTAATGGAATTTTTATTGGCACTCACCGTTCCGTCCGAACCCAATCCGTAGAACAGGAAAGATTTGGTATTGGATTTGATTTTGAAATCGGGATCCACATCTAAATTCGTATGCGTAACATCATCAATAATGCCTACGGTGAAGTGATTTTTGGGTTGCTCTTTTTTCAGTTCGTCATAAATACCTTTCACCATGGAAGGATTGAACTCTTTGGATGACAAACCGTATCTTCCTCCTACAATCTTAGGCATCGTACGTCCCGACTCCACAAAAGCATTAACCACGTCCATGTATAAAGGTTCGCCTATGGCACCGGATTCTTTGGTGCGGTCCAAAACAGCAATTTTTTTCACCGTTTCGGGGATGGCATCAATAAAATCTTTGACAGAGAACGGCCTGTATAACCGCACGGCCAGAACACCGGTTTTTTCACCGGCTTTGTTGAGTTGTTCAACGGTCTCACGTACGGCACCCAAACCCGAGCCCATAATGATAATCAATCTCTCTGCATCGGGAGCACCAAAATATTGATAAAGTTCATATTTTCTTCCCGTCAGTTTATAAAATTTATCAAATACTTGTTTTACGATTTCGGGAACTTTTTGATAATAAGGATTAGCACGCTCACGGTTTTGGAAGAACACATCCGGATTTTGGGATGAACCTCTCAACTTGGGAGCGTCCGGATCCAAGGCTCTCTCCTTGAATGCAAGAATATCCTCTTCCGGCAGCATTTCTTTCATGATTTCGGGCGTGAGGCCGTCAATTTTTTGGATTTCATGCGAGGTTCTGAAACCGTCAAAAATGTTCATAAAAGGCACACGGGATTGCAAAGACGCCGCTTGAGCCAACAAAGCGAAGTCCTGTGCTTCTTGCACCGAACTGCCAAACATCATTCCCCAACCGGTTTGTCTTGCTGCCATCACATCCGAATGATCACCGAAAATGGACAGCGCATGTGTTGCCACGGTCCGGGCGGCAATGTGAAATACGGTAGGCAAAAGCTCTCCCGCTATTTTATACATATTCGGAATCATCAACAACAAACCTTGCGAAGCCGTGAAGGTTGTTGTCAACGCTCCTCCTTGAAGAGATCCATGAACGGTGCCCGCGGCACCTCCTTCACTTTGCATTTCAATAATACGCGGAACTTGACCCCATATATTTTTTACTCCCTTGGCACTCAATGCATCAGCATGTTCTCCCATTGGAGAAGAAGGCGTAATGGGATAAATGGCACAAACCTCATTGATGGCATGCGCCACTCTCGCTACCGCCTCATTTCCGTCTACAATGATTTTAGGAAAGTTCTTTTCTTTATTCATGATTTTTGATTTTTCTACATTCAAACAAATGTATTTATTTTCATTCAAAAAAAAATGCTTTTTGTCAGCAAATATTCTTCCGGCAGTTACATTTCACCGGAAAAAACCGGTAAAAATTTTAAGCCTGTTGAGTAGTTTCCCTGAAAATTTCTTCCAAACGGGTTTGGTAGGTGTTGATATGTAAGATTTTCAATCCGTTTTGAACAGCAAAATCAAAGAGAACAGGACGGATATCACTCTTATGTTTAAAAATAAGCTTCCATGAATTTTCACCTATATTATCGGCCGAAATAAATCCGGGAAGGTGAGCAAACCATTGCGGTTCCAAATTCACATCAAAACCTATTTCCACCACCTGATTATCCGATGAAATTTCTTCCATATTCTTATCCAATAATATTTCTCCTTGATGAAGAATCAAAACACGGTCGGCCATGTGTTCCACTTCTTGCATGATATGTGTGGAAAGAATAATACACTTATTTTGCCCCAAGCGCTTGATCATACTTCTGATTTCCACCAATTGATTGGGGTCCAATCCGGTGGTAGGCTCATCCAAAATCAAAACCGGCGGATCATGAATGATAGCCGCCGCCAAACCCACACGTTGCCGATATCCTTTAGAGAGTTGGCCTATTTTTTTGTGGGATTCTGGCATCAAACCCGTCATACTCATTACTTCCTCCAATCTTCCGGGTTTTATATTCCGGTAAAATCCTGCAACAAAAGACAAATATTCCCGCACATACATATCCAAATAAAGCGGATTATGTTCAGGTAAATAGCCCAACTGTTTTCGCACTTCCATAGGTTCGTCAAAAATAGAATGCCCGTTCACAAAGACTTCACCTTCATCAGGTGACACATAGGTGGTGATAATTTTCATCAGTGTGGACTTGCCTGCTCCGTTCGGTCCCAAAAGTCCTACAATTTTTCCTGCTTCCAAATCAAATGAAATGTTTTTTAAAACCTGTTGATGTCCATACCGCTTGGAAACCAACCGGACACTAAGACTCTTCTTCTTCTCCATCATAAAAATCATGAATTAAATCCAGTGCTTCATCCGCTTTTTCGTCGGGAACCCACACAGGTAACCGCGCAAAATATAGATTGGGAAAAATGGAGTCCACCGGCTCGCCCAAAATACGCACAGGAATATCATTGTTTTCCAAAAAAGCCTTTAATAAATAGGCTTCTTCTTTGGATTCTGCTTCCCAAACTTTTTCCCAACCTTTGAGTTCCATAGTGATAATTGCTTATTCAAATTTAATGATTTTATTTCAAACCGGTTTATAGTGTAACGGAGATTTCAGGATTATATTTGACCATAAATTTTCGCTATATTTTATTTGTTTTTTAGGAGAATTTTGGGCGCCTTTTGGCGTGCTCCGTTTAAATCTTTTTCGGCTCAAGCTGTTTTTGTATGGTGTGCTGCGGGGTCTCCCGGCATTCGCCGGCGAGCCTCCTCCCACACACAAAAACTTGCTTTCGCCTTCGCAAGGATACCACTTCGCCCGCCGGCACAGAGATTCCTCGTCGCTTCGCTCCGCCGGAATGACATGGTGCTACTGATTTTATTGTAGGAGAGTGTGTCATTTCGTGGGAGCGAGCCGCAGGCAAGCGACGAGAAATCTCTTACAAAATCATAAAAAGGAGATAAACATTCAATATTCATTTTAAGGACGATTTATCGTGCGAAAATAAGCGCCAGGGATGGGAACGATATGAGGCGAAGGGGAAGACGAGTGTTTTTGTGCTTGCAAGGAGGCTTGGAGCGGAGGCGACAAGACCCCGCAGCAAGCGATACAAAAACCGGCTTGCCCGAGCAGAATTCAAGCGGACAGCCCGATGCCAGCCGGGTGAAAGCGCCGGCGGACGAGCTTTTGGTGAAGGCCACCGGCATGCTTGAACCCGTGCGGGCAGGCGCCCTGAAAATTCCTACATCCAAGCGGGAAGAGTGCTTATGGAGATATCAAAAACATATTGCAAGTAGAAATAGGAAACAAGGGTCAACACAAGAATTCCTATGAGGTTCATCCAAAAGCCCGTTTTGGCCATGTCGGATATTTTCAACTTGTTGGTACCAAACACAATGGCATTGGGCGGTGTGGCCACGGGAAGCATAAAAGCAAAAGAGGCGGCTATGGTGGCGGGAATCATCAAAAACAAAGGATTGATATGAATGGCGGCGGATAAGGAAGCCAATATGGGAAGAAATGTTTGAGCGGAGGCCGTGTTGGAGGTTAATTCGGTTAAAAAGGTTAATGTGGTCACCACCACCAAGAGTACAATAACTGGATGAAGCGTTTGAAGGGCGTTTAGTTTCATTCCAATAAAATGGGATAATCCTGATGTTTTAAAGCCTGCAGCCAAAGCAAATCCACCACCAAACAACAAGATGATGTTCCATGGAATACGTTCGGCTGATTTCCAGTCCATCAAAAATTTTGAACGGGATGAATTTTTGGCGGGTATAATAAAGAGCAAAATGGATACAAGAATGGCAATATTTCCGTCTTTAATCCACCGGGGATGGGAAAAGATTTCAACCCAGCCCGGCATTTTGAATGAACCGATATGAAGGGGTTGTTTGAACAACCATAATAAAGCAAGGAGTACAAAAAGCGAAAACACCCATTTTTCTTCATATTTCATGGGGCCCAAAGAAGTGTATTCTCTCCGGATGATTATCTCACTGTCCGAAAGGATTAGTTTCTTTTTCTTGAAATAAGTTGCGTATAGATAAAAATAAGCAATCAAAAGTAAGAGCATGGACAAAGGAAAAGCAAAATAAACCCATTGAACAAAAGATATTTCGGGTGCTTGAGGAAAAGAAATTTTCAATATTCTGACAAATGCCAAATTGGGAGGTGTGCCGATTAATGTGGCAATACCCCCAATGGATGCAGCATAAGCAACGCCCAAAAGCAAACCTTTTTCTATGGATTGTACATCGGGGCCTCCGGAAATTTCTTCGAGTTTATAAAAAATGGAGAGCAATATAGGAATCATCATCATCACGGTGGCCGTATTGGAAATCCACATGGACAAAAAGGCGGTGGCCAACATAAAACCCAATAATATTCGTGCCGGACTGATGCCAATCCACAAAAGCAAACGAAGTGCAATGCGTTTATGGAGATGCCATTTTTCCATGGCCAAGGCAATGATAAACCCGCCCATAAAAAGGAAAATCAAATGATTGAAATAGGTTTCGGCTACGGCTTTACCGTCCATAATTCCAAGCAAAGGAAAAAATGCCACCGGAATGAGTGCCGTAACCCCCAAAGGGATGACTTCTGTCATCCACCAAACGGCCATCCAAATGGCAATGGCGGCCATATAAGCAATTTCAGGCTTGGAAGGATCCATTATTTGAGGGAAAAAAATCAATACAAGCGCCCAAACCGGTGCAAGAATAAATAAGATCGTCTTGAGGGGTATTTTGTTTAAACGCATCACAGTTTTTTATCAATGAAGTTATAAAAATTCGGTCTTTTTGGGGCTAAAATAAATCAGTGTTTATAGAATCGTAATATTGTTTGTTTTCTTATCACGAGAGTGAAAGAAAAAGATGAAACACCAAAATAAATCCGTATATTTGTAAGTTATAATCTTTAGTGAAAAAGACAGTATTATGGGTATTTTAGACGGCGTTATCAAAATTTTTGTAGGCGACAAACGAAAAAAAGACATCAAAGCCCTTCAACCCATTGTGGATGAAATCAATAAGATATATCCGGGCTTAAAAAATTTATCTAATGACGAACTCCGGGCCAAGACACAAGCCTTTAAAAACAAAATAAAAGAAGCCACCAAAGATATCACAGCCAAACAAGAAGCGCTAGCACGTCAAGCCGCCGAAGAAGAAGATATTGATAAGCGGGAAGATATTTATAAAGAAATTGACAAGCTGGAAGACGAAAAATATAAAATGGAAGAAAAGGTCCTCAATGAAATTCTTCCGGAAGCTTTTGCCGTGATGCGTGAAACCGCCAGAAGATTCAAAGAAAACGACCGTTTGGAAGTGACGGCTACACCCTTTGACCGTGAATTGGCGGCCACCAAATCTTATGTGGAAATTGAAGGCGACAAAGCCATTTGGTATAACGAATGGGAGGCCGCGGGAAAACAAGTCAAGTGGGATATGGTCCATTATGACGTGCAATTGATGGGGGGAATTGTTTTGCATCAAGGGAAAATTGCGGAAATGATGACCGGTGAAGGTAAAACTTTGGTAGCCACCCTGCCCTTGTACTTGAATGCGCTTCCCGGTCGCGGAACCCATTTAGTGACGGTGAATGAT
>JALVDN010000214.1 GCA_027008965.1 Flavobacteriales bacterium
TGCTTCAAAAATAAAATATATAACCAAGTTTTGTTCTTTTTGCCGATAACTGCATTGACCATCCTTGCCATAGCTTCGGCTATGCCTACGGATGGCCGGCTTTGTTCTCAACAAAAATAACTACAACGTTATTCTACATTTTATACTTGAAGCACCGCCTTGTTTTTGTGCTTGCGAGGAGGCTTGGAGCGAAGGCGATAAGACCCCGCAGCAAGCGATACAAAAACCGGCTTGCCCGAGCCGAATTCAAGCGGACAGCCCGGTGACCACCGCATGAACACGCCACAGCATGAGCGAAGACGAAAGGATGTGGCATGTGTGAATGCGTGCGGGCAGGCGCCCTTTTCCAATAAAATCAAAAGAATTTAATTTTCTTCTGCTATGATGCGAATCTTAGTTTTTCAAGAAAAAATTGTATATTTAATTTAAAATTGACCTCAAAAGAGAGCCAAATCTATGATGAAAGAAATGTCATTGCATGATGCTTTGAAAAAATATTTCGGGTTTGACAGTTTTCGCGGATTGCAAGAAGATGTGATCAAAAGTATTATGGAAGGCCATAACACCTTGGCTATCATGCCTACAGGAGGTGGAAAATCTTTGACCTATCAATTGCCGGCAATGTTGAAGGAGGGCATGGCTATTGTGGTTTCTCCGCTTATTGCATTGATGAAAAATCAGGTGGATTCGGTGCGCGGCATATCCGAAGAACATGGGGTAGCGCATGTATTGAATTCCATGTTGACCAAGCAAGAACTGAAAGAAGTGATTGAAGATATCCGTAGCGGAAAGACCAAATTGCTTTATATGGCTCCGGAATCGCTCAACAAACAGGAATATATTGACTTGCTCAAAGAAGCCAATGTCTCCTTTATGGCGGTGGATGAAGCGCATTGTATTTCGGAATGGGGACATGATTTCAGGCCCGAATACCGGAATTTGAGAAATATTATCAACAGAATCAATCCGGATTTGCCGGTGATTGCCCTGACGGCAACGGCCACACCCAAAACACAGGATGATATTTTGAAAAATCTTGAAATTCAAGATGCTAATGTTTTTAAGGATTCATTCAACCGGCCTAATCTTTTTTATGAAGTGGTTCCCAAAACCAAAGATGTGGACAAGGAAATCATCAAGTTTATCAAACAACGGCCGGGGCAATCGGGAATCATTTATGCCCTCAGCAGGAAAAAAGTGGAAGAGTTGGCCCAATTTTTACAAATCAATGACATTAAAGCCGTGCCTTATCATGCCGGATTAAATGCCAAAACCCGGGCCTTGCATCAAGATATGTTTTTGCAGGAAGATGCGGATGTGGTGGTGGCCACCATAGCGTTCGGTATGGGCATTGACAAACCCGATGTGCGCTATGTGATTCATTATGATATCCCGAAAAGTTTGGAAAGTTATTATCAGGAAACCGGACGCGCGGGAAGAGATGGAGAATATGCTCATTGCTTGGCTTTTTATTCCTACAAGGATATTGAGAAATTGGAAAAATTCCTTTTTTCGGAAAAATCCAGTGTAGAGCGTGAAATAGGTTTGGCTCTATTGAATGAAGTGGTGGCTTATGCCGAAACTTCCATTTCCAGACGTCAGTTTCTTTTGGATTACTTTGGAGAAGAATTTGACCCGGCCAAAGATCCCGGCGGTGATATGGATGATAATGTGAGAAATCCCAAACCCAAAATTGAGGCTAAGGATGACGCGGTGAAAGTATTGTCACTCATCAAAGAAGTGAAAGGCGATTATAAAATCAACGATGTAATCAATATTTTAACCGGCGTGATGACGGCCCGGGTGACCACGCATAAAGGAAGTTTGGAGAAATTTTTGGGTATTGGAAAAGACAAGGACAAAGATTATTGGCATGCGGTGATACGTCATCTGTTGATTCATAAAATGTTGTTGAAACAGATTGAAAATTTCGGGGTGTTGGAAATCACGGAAAAAGGATTGCAATTTTTGGAACAACCCGTTTCGTTTCAAATCACCGAAAATCACAAGTATTCCCAAGCGGGTGTTGGCACTCAGGTGATGAAACATTCCCACGGTGCGGATGAAACTTTGTTGAAATTGCTCAAAGAATTGCGAAAAGATATAGCTAAAAAGAAAGGGGTTCCCACTTATGTCATCTTCCAAGAAGGTTCTTTGGAGGATATGGCCATCAAATATCCCACATCCGTAGAAGAATTAACAAAGATTTACGGTGTAGGCGAAGGAAAAGCCAGAAAATACGGAACTCCTTTTGTGGAGTTGATCAAAAAATATGTGGAAGAAAACGATATTGTCCGTCCGGATGATATTGTCATCAAATCCGCACCCAAACGTTCGGCTTTAAAAGCCTTTATTATTCAAAGTACGGATAGAAAAATTCCGTTGGAAGACATCATGCGTGCCAAATCGCTGGAATTGGACGAATTGATCAAAGAAATGGAACAACTGGTGTATATGGGCACCAAGTTGAACATTGACTATATTATCGATGAAATTTTTGACGAGGATCAACAAGAAGAATTATTTGATTATTTCATGGAAGCCGAAAGAGATAAAATCAGCGATGCATTGGAAGAATTCGGTGATGAGTATGACGAAGAAGAATTGAGATTATACAGAATCAAGTTTATTTCCGATATGGCCAATTAAAAAAACCGCCCGTAAAGGCGGTTTTCTTTTTTAAGAAGGGTGGGTAATCGGACTTGAACCGACGACCTCCTGAGCCACAGTCAGGCGCTCTAACCAACTGAGCTATACCCACCGTATTAGCGATGCAAATATAAAAAAAAGTCTTGAAAAAAATAGTTTTGACCGTTGAAGATTAGTCGGGAGGATAATAGTCGCAATTGATCCATTCGTCATCTAATTCAACACCAAGCTTTTTGTAGAATTCAATGGCCGGTTTGTTCCATGACAAAACTTGCCACCTGACGCGTTTGGCATTCATCTCTCGTGCTTTATTCAATACGGCATCCAGTAGTGCTTTTCCTATTCCGTTTCCTCTGTATTTTTCTTTCACATATAAATCATCCAAATATAATGACTTTCCCACCCAAGTGTAGTAAACGGGATAAAACAATGCAAAGCCAACAATTTCTCCATCAGATTTTTCGGCTACCAAAATTTCAAAAAAATCTTTTTCTTCCTGCATTTGTTCAACCGTATTGGTGACTTTTTCCGGAGCTTTTTCAAAAAGAGCCAATTCTTTAATCAGACCTAATACGGCCTCAAAATCTTTCCCGGTTGCTTGACGAATTTTGAAATTCATTTTTTATTGGCAATATAAAAAATAAAGCGGGTAAAAAAGATATGGTGATCCCTTTTTACCATTTTGTAACATATTGAATATCAACCGACAAGAATGTATTTAATTTTTTAACAAAAAAGTTTTCAACAATTTGTGGTAATATTTGGTAAAAAAAGGTAAAAAATTGTAGTTTTGGTAATTGGAAAGGCATGTCATGCGCAGATGAAAATTTTAATCGGCACATATAATTCAAAAATGGATGGTCACGGCCGGGTGATGTTGCCCAAAGGCTTGCGTGATCAGTTGAAGGATATTGAAGACAAAGGTTTTGTTTTGAGGCGTGCCACCTTTTTTGACAATTTGGAATTACATCCACGTGATGAGTGGGAAAAATGGATGGAGAAATTGCTCAAAATCAATAAAACTTCACGCGAGAAGGTGAAACTCATATCGCTCATCAATGCCGGTGCACGGTTGGTTCAATTGGATAGTCACGGCCGGTTGCATTTACCCAAAGACTTAGTGAAAGCTTTGGATATCAAAAAAGAGGTGGTTATTGCATCGGAAGGAAACATTTTACAGATATGGAGCAAAGAGGCTTATGAACGTTTCTGGGAAGAAAACAGGGACGAGTTTCCTGATTTAATGGAGAAATTACTGGATGAAAGCCAAGAAAATGATGACTGAGAAAAAAACAACATATCATAAGCCCGTATTGCTGAAGGAGGCGGTGGATGCATTAAACATACATCCTGACGGCGTGTATGTTGATGTGACTTTTGGTGGCGGCGGTCATTCACGTGCCATTTTGGGAAAATTGGGCGAAAAAGGCCGGTTAATTGCTTTTGACCGGGATGAGGATGCACAAAAAAATGCAATAGAGGACCCCCGTTTTACACTCATCCGGTCGGACTACAGGTTTTTGAAAAATTTTTTGCGTTTGCATGGCATCAAGAAGATTGACGGTTTATTGGCGGATTTAGGCATTTCATCCCATCAGATTGATGAGCCTTCCAGAGGTTTCAGTACGCGCCATGATGCGCCCTTGGATATGCGGATGGACACCGGACAACGCAAAACGGCCATAGAAGTGATCAATAAATACTCCGAAGAAGAATTAAAAAATATTTTAGAAACCTACGGAGAAGTGAAAAATGCAAAAAATATGGCTCGTGCCATAGTTAAGGCCCGAGAAGAGAAACCCATAGAGACCACCGGTCAGTTGGTGGAAATTGTGAGTAAACACATTCCCCAAAAATTAAAAAACAAAGTTTTGGCTAAAATATTTCAAGCCATACGTATTGAAGTGAATGAAGAGTTGGAATCACTCAAACAAATGTTGAAGCAGGCTCAAGAAGTCATTAAACCCGGTGGCAGATTGGCCGTGATCACCTATCATTCGCTGGAAGACAGGCTGGTGAAACGCTTTATTCAATCCGGAAATTTTGAAGGTGTGGTGGAAAAAGATTTTTATGGAAATGTGCATGTTCCGTTTAAGAAAACGGGTAAATTTATTGTTCCTTCCAAGGAAGAAATAGAAGAAAATCCGCGTGCCAGGAGTGCCAAGTTACGAGTTGCCGAAAAAATCCAAGAAAATTAGGTTATGGCATTCAATGATATTATAAGCGGAAATTTTTTTTGGAGACAAAACCGGTTGCAATTGTTTTATTTAATCGTGCTCGTATTATTTATCATGTTGAGTATTTGGCTGAGTCATATTTCAGACGAAAGAGCCCGGTATACCAATAAGTTAATCAGAGAAAACAGAAAGCTTAAATCCGAATATGTGAGTTTGAAAAGTAAGTTGATGAAAAAACAACTCCGGTCGGAAGTTTATAAAAAAGTTAAAGATAGAGGTTTTATTATTCCCAAACGAAGACCTTATAAAATTGTAACGGAAGAATGAAAAAAGGGAATATAACAACAAGAACGACTGTTATGCTCATGCTCATCATAGTGGGCGCCCTTTTAATTTTATTGCAACTTTTTAGAATCCAATATATTGACGGAACCTATTACAGGAGTTTGGCTGAAAAATATAGCATCAAGGAATTTAAAGTGCCGGCAAACAGAGGAAACATATATTCGGCAGATGATAAATTATTGGCGGTGACCGTTCCATTATACAAGGTGGCCTTTGACCCGCAGGTTGCCAAAGAATATGTTTTCAATCAAAACCTGCCCGCCTTGGCTAAAGGTTTATCTTCGATTCTGGGAGAAAGTGAAAATTATTGGAGAACCAGGTTGAAGAAAGCCCGAAAAAAAGGAAGCAGATATGTATTAATTGCCAAAAACATAGACTTTTCCCAATTTGAAAAACTCAAAAAATTACCTCTCTTTAATTTAGGACGCTATAAAGGTGGTTTTATTTTTGAATCCCAACCGGCAAGAATTTACCCGTTTGGGAATATGTTGCGAAGAACTATTGGAGTGGCAAGGTCGGATATAAAATTCGGATTGGAAGGCGCCTATCATAAAATTTTAGAAGGTAAAGACGGTAAAAGATTAAAACAAAAAATCAACTCCCGAACATGGAAGCCCATAAATAATTTCAATGAAACAGAACCGGTTGAAGGAAAGGATTTGGAAACCACCATCCGTATGGATTTTCAAGACATTGCTCACCAAGCTTTATCGGAACAACTCACCAAATTCAATGCAGATCACGGCACAGTGATTATTATGGAAGTGAAAACCGGTGCCATCAAAGCGATGGTAAACTTAGGAAGGAACGAAAACGGAAATTATGTTGAAAAATATAATTATGCCGTAGGCGAAAAATATGAACCGGGCTCACTCATGAAAACTTTTACCTATCTCACTTTTTTTGAAGATGAAAAAATTGATACTTCGGACATTGTTCATTTTCAACCTGCAGGATTTCAATATTATGACAGGATCATCAAAGATTCTCATGAGCATGAAAAACCGGGAATGCGTGTATCCGAGGCATTAGCTTTGAGTTCCAATATTGTTACTGTGAAACTTACCGACAGTTTTTACAGAAGTCATCCCAAGCGTTTTATTGACAAATGGATAGACATGGGAATAAACAAAAAAACGGGCTTTGAAATTAAAGGAGAACCCGAACCTCTACTACCCTATCCTTCCAAAGATATCAAAAAATGGAAACCTATTCAGCTGGGAATGATTTCTTTCGGTTATGAAGTGATGCTGACACCATTACAAATACTAACCCTGTACAATGCCATCGCCAATAACGGAACCAAAATGAAACCTTATTTGGTTCAGAAAATCAAACATAATAATAAGACCATCAAGAAAATACCCCCGGAAGTATTGGAAAAACATATGGCTTCAAAGGAGAATATTAAAAAAATTCAAAAGCTATTGAGAAAAGTAGTGAAAGAAGGTACGGCCCGAAACATCAATTCACCTTATGTGAAAATTGCAGGTAAAACAGGGACTTCGCAAACCGAATATTGGACTTCCAATAAACAATACATTGCTTCCTTTGCCGGATATTTCCCCGCTGACAAGCCCGAATATTCCATGATAGTGGTCATCCATAAACCCGATAAATCCATGGGATACTACGGAAACGTTGTGGCGGGAAAAGTCTTTCAAAAAATAGCCGAAGAAATAAACGGAATTGTTCCGCGTGAATTCATAGTGAAAAACGAAAAATGAAAAATTGGACCAAACATATCGAAAGCCGATTAAAACCCCTCAAAGTAACGGGAGAAGAAGTCATTAAAATCAATAAAGTCACCAAAGACTCCAGAAAAATTGAGGAAGGTGATGTATTTGTGGCCATCAAAGGTCCCGTTTCCGACGGTCATGAGTTTATTGTGCAAGCCATTGAAAAAGGTGCTTCTGTAATTGTTGCGGAAAAAGAAACGGATATTCCGGGGCATGTCAAGCAAATTGTGGTAGAAGATTCAACAAAAGCACTCGGAATATTAGCATCATGGTATTTTGACGAACCTCAAAAAAATTTAAAAATTACAGGCGTAACCGGAACCAACGGAAAAACCACCGTGGCCACATTGCTATACAAAGTTTTTGAAGAAAGTGGTTATAAAGCCGGTTTGATTTCAACAGTAGAGATTAAGATTTCAGATAAATCTTTTCCGGCAACCAATACCACTCCCGGCATTTTAGAGTTAATGGAAATCCTTTCACAAATGCGGGATAAAGATGTGGAATATGTTTTTATGGAAGTGAGTTCACATGGCATTGAACAAAAAAGAATAGAAGGTATAAAATTTTCCGGCGGGATTTTTACCAATCTTACCCGGGAACATTTAGATTATCACGGTGATTTTATCACCTACAGGGATGTCAAAAAGCAATTTTTCGACCAATTACCCACTGAAGCTTTTGCGCTCACAAACGCCGATGACAAAAACGGCTTATTCATGATTCAAAATACCAAGGCAAAAAAATACACCTATGCCTTAAAAAATCCTGCCGATTTCAAAGCCGAAATTCTGGAAATGAGTTTTGAAGGGATGCTCATGCGCATCAACGGAAAAGAATTTTGGACACCCATGACAGGGAAATTCAATGCTTATAACTTGTTGGCAGTCTACGGAGCGTCGGTACTGTTAGGGCTTGATGAAGAAAATGTTTTGGTTCAATTAAGCAAACTCAAAGGCGCGCGTGGCCGGTTTGAACGAATTATTTCCGAAGATAAAAAAGTGGCAATTATTGACTATGCCCACACCCCTGATGCGTTGGAAAATGTGTTGAAAACCATCCAAGAAATAAAAAAACCGGGCCAACAAATCATCACGGTAGTTGGTGCAGGAGGCGACCGTGACAAAGGAAAACGTCCGCTTATGGCCAAAGTGGCTACATCATTAAGTGATTGGACTATCATCACATCGGATAATCCGCGAACAGAAGATCCCAAGCAAATCATAGCGGATATAATGGCGGGTGTAGATCCGATTGATATGTATAAAACTTTGATTATTGAGGATAGAGCACAAGCCATCAAAGCCGCAGAAAAGTATGCCCGTCCGGGGGATATTATTTTGATTGCGGGAAAAGGACATGAAACATATCAAATTATAGGAGAAAAGAAAATGCATTTTGACGACAAAGAAGAAATCATGAAATATTTAAAAATATAAAGTTCATGCTGTATCATTTATTTGAATATTTAGAACAGGCATACAATTTTCCCGGGGCAGGTTTATTCAGATATTTATCATTCCGGTCTGCCATGTCATTTCTTTTGGCCTTTTTTATCGGAATTTTTTACGGAAAAAAAATAATTTATTTACTCAAAAAACAACAAATAGGCGAAACGGTCCGGGATTTGGGGTTGCAAGGTCAAAAAGAAAAAGAAGGCACACCCACAATGGGTGGAATAATCATTATCATTGCCACGTTGATTCCTGTTCTGCTTTTTACGGATTTGACCAATATCTACATCCAACTTCTCATCATCACCATTTTATGGATGGGTGCCATCGGATTTATAGATGACTACATCAAAGTGATAAAAAAAGATAAAGGAGGGCTTAGAGGAAAATTCAAAGTATTGGGACAATTGGTACTGGGAATTTTTATGGGTATCGTCATTTTCTATCATCCCGACATTACCATTCGAACCGAAAACAGACATATTCCCGCAAGCGAAAGAACCTTGAAAAACACATTCGGTCCGCCCAAGAAATCTTTGGAAACCACACTTCCCATATTAACCAATAATACTTTCAATTATTCGTGGCTATTACCTAAAAAATTGAGGTCATATGAATGGTTATTGCTTCTTTTAACCATTGGAATAGTCACTTTTATTGTTACAGGAGTTTCCAATGCCACAAACCTAACGGACGGAATAGACGGATTGGCGGCGGGCACGTCGGCAGTGGTGGTTTCGGCGTTAGCACTTTTGGCTTGGATTTCGGGCAACATCATTTTCACGGACTATTTGAATATTATGTTCATCCCGGGTGTTGGTGAAATATCGGTATTTCTGAGTGCCTTCACGGGAGCCATTCTGGCCTTTTTATGGTATAATGCTTTTCCGGCTTATGTGTTTATGGGTGATACGGGTAGTTTAACCATAGGAGCCGTGATAGCTTTGATAGCCATTTTTATTCGTAAAGAGTTGTTGTTGCCGCTTTTGGCGGGAATCTTTGTTGCCGAAACCTTGTCGGTTATCATCCAAACCAGGTATTTCAAATATACCAAACGCAAGTATGGTCAAGGCAAAAGGGTTTTTAAAATGGCACCTTTACATCATCATTTTCAAAAATTGGGATTACATGAGAATAAAATTGTAGTGAGATTTTGGATTGTATCCATTTTATTGGCTGTGGCTTCCATAGCATTATTAAAAGTTAGATAAAATGAAAATTATGCAATATAAATTGAAGGATAACGGATTAAAATTAGTGGACAAACTGGCCGGAAGACAAGATATCCCGGACAATATGTCAAAAATATTTCATTGTGAAAAACCATGGGACTTACCCGGCAGGTTAAAACTTTTTTCCAAAAAAGGGAAAATCAATTGGTACAATGATACGGCTGCCGACAATATGAATGCCGTTTTTTATAGTATGCAACATTTGGACAACAGGATTATTTGGGTTTTATGCAATGATGATGAAAATATCAATCTAAACGGCATGAACGATCTGTTGATGGAAAAAGTGAGGGCTATTGTGGTGATGGGACAAGCCGCATATAAATTGGAAAAAATTTTTGGAAATAGAATTACAGTGGTAGAAGTAAATTCTATAAAAGATGCACATCAGGTGGTTAAAAAAATCGCCCGGGAAGGGGATGCGGTTTTGTTTTCGCCCGGAACCAAAAATTTATCCGGAGGAACAGAGATAAAAACTTTAGAAGAACAATGGAGAAAACTAATCATAAAC
>JALVDN010000215.1 GCA_027008965.1 Flavobacteriales bacterium
ATGCTTTTTATAAAGCGGCCCTAGAGAAAGGTTACAAGGAAGAATGGTTGGAAAAGGCGGGATTGATCATCCGAAAAAATAACCGCGTGATAGACCGTTTTTTCGGACGTGTTATCTTTCCTATTCATCAATTGAGCGGCCGGGTGATTGCTTTTGCCGGCAGGATTTTGGACAACAGCAAAAAAGCGGCCAAATATATCAATTCGCCCGAAACGGAAGTTTATCACAAAAGCAAGGTTTTATATGGGTTATACCAAGCCAAGCAAGCTATTTCCAGGGAAAATATTTGCTATTTGACCGAAGGATATACGGATGTGATGTCGTTTCATCAGGCGGGCATTGAAAATACGGTAGCTAGTGCGGGTACTTCACTCACCCATGACCAAATCAGATTGATCAAGCGTTTTACCCCCAATGTGGTTTTGGTTTTTGACGGTGATCCGGCCGGTATCAGAGCGGCTATGCGCGGAGTGGATATGATTTTGGAAAATGATATGAACGTGGAGGTTGTGGTTCTTCCCGAAGGTGAAGACCCCGATAGTTTTGCTAAAAAAACACCTACGGAGGAATTGATTGCTTATTTGGATAGCAACAAACAGGATTTTATCAAGTTCAAAACCGATTTCTTACTGGGAGAAGAAACGGATCCCATCAAGGTTTTTGATTTGATTTCGGATGTGTTGGAAAGTATTGCCGGTATTCCCAACCAAATCAAACGGGAATTGTATATCCGCGAAGTGGCACAAATGACCGGAACAGCTGAAAAAACGTTATATGCTGAATTAACCAAGGTATTACGCAGAAAGTACAGAAGAAAATACACCGATATCCGGAGTGAATTGCCCGAAATGAAAGTGGAGCCTTCCGAACCTCAACTGCAACACACCGACCGCAGAAAAGTTTTGGAAAGGGAGTTGATACGATTGCTTTTGCTTTATGGCAACGAAACCGTTCCTTTTAAAAGCTACCGCGTGAAAGATGTGATTGATAATGAATTGATTATTGAAGAGGAAGAAACCGAGGAGCAAGTGGCCCGGAAAATTTTCCTTGAATTGCAAGAGGATGAAGTGGAATTTGCTACGCCCGAATACAGGGAAATTTTTTATAAAATTTGGGAACATTATAATAATGATGGTATCATAGACATACCCCGCCTGATGAACGAATTGGATGAAAATGCTTTGGAGGTTATTTCGGATATCATGATGGAAGAAGAAAAGTATAAATTATCCGATTGGGAAAAACAACATATTTCATTACCCGATAAAATTCAGGTTTTGAGTGAGGCGGTGACGGATACTATTTACAATTTGCGGTATTTATTAGTAGAAGATTTAATTGACAAGGAATTAGAAGAAGCTAAAGAAAAAAAGGAAGTCAAGCAGGATTTTTGGGAAAATATCAAATTATATTTTAATTTGAGAAAATTGTTAGCACAATATTTGCAACGTGTTGTATGATATAACAAAAGCTTTATGAAAAAATGTCTTGTTGTCATCATTTTTTTTCTGTTTTTTTCCGGTTTATTTGCCCAGCAAGATAGCTTGCGGGTAGGCCTGGTTTTAAGTGGTGGAGGCGCCAAAGGAATTGCCCATATTGCTTTTTTAAAAGTGATGGAAAAAACAGGACTGAACCCTTATGCTTTGACCGGGACAAGCATGGGCGCCATTGTGGGTGCTTATTATTTGGCCGGTTATTCGGCAGATGAAATTTTGGAAAAAATAAAAAATATTGACCAAGACAAGTTGATGACCGATGCGGTGGACAGACGATATCTTCCGCTTCGCATCAAAAAAAGAGGAAGGGATAAATTTTTCTATTTACCGGTGGATACCAAGACTTGGAAAATTCATCTTCCCAGCGGACTGACTAATTATCAAATATTTTATAACAAGCTTTTCAAGGACTTGTTCAACATTCAATATATTTCGGATAGTTTGGAATTGGGAATTCCCTTTACTTTTGTTGCCACCGATTTGGTGACAGGTCAACAGGTTCATTTCAGTAAAGGAAGTATTCCTTTGGCGGTCGTTTCAAGCAGTGCTTTTCCGTCTATAGTTTCACCAATTAAAATCAAGGGGACACTTCTTACGGATGGAGGCGTTTTGAATAATTATCCGCTTTATGAGGTGTATAAGTTGGGTGCCAATTATAGCATAGGAATAGATGTTCAAGATATTTTGTATACCCAAAAACAAATAAAAGATATTCCTTCCATTTTTTCACAAATAATGAGTTTTTACATTTACGGGGAAATGCCATCCAAAATCAAACACACCGATTTGTACATCCAAATGCCAACGGCGGGAATAGGAGTTATGGATTTTCAATTGGCGGACTCTATTTATATAAAATCCCTGAAAAAGTCACTTCAATTTGAAGATACTTTAATAAAATTGACTCTTCACTCTTCAAAAAACAGACAGAGAAAATCCAGAGGAAAAAACCCTGATTCTCTTTATTTTAAATCCATACAAATAGAATCCGATCAATTTATTGACAAAGAATTCATAAGTTGGAAAAGCGGAATTGAAGAAAAGAAAAAAATCGGGTTTAATCAATTTATGGATGGAATAAATTATCTCTATGGAACAGGAGATTACAAGCATATTTATTATTGGATCAAACCCGGGGATACCTTAGTGATGAATATTCAAAAGGATACGGTTTCATTGCGTGTTAAAACGGCCGCTCATTACAATTCATTGTACAAAATAAACATTTTGACCGGCTTTATTTATAAAAGATCAGGAGGCCGGAGCGTGTTGGATGCCGAGTTGATTCTGGGAGATCCCATACGTTATAATTTGGATTTGGTTCGTGATAACGGATACCATTTCGGGGTGGGATTCCATTCGTCTTTACACAAATTTGGAAGAGATGTCAGCTATTCCACTTTTTTCCCGCAAATACAAAACCCGTCATTTAATAATATGAATATAAAATTCAGCCAATGGACTAATAAAGTTTACCTGCAAACTACATTATCTACCAATTTACATATCCAACTCGGTATGGAACATAAGTACTATGAAGTTTATACCAATATTTTTTCAAATAATAATAATGACCTTCTATTCTATTTCACAAAAGATCATTTTTTAGGCTCGTTTCTTGAATTTTATTATGATGATTTGGATGATTATTATTTCCCTGAACACGGAGTGGCCATAGATTTTTCAATTGATCATTTTTACAAAATGATCCCAAATTATTTAAACCAAACATCTTTTGATCAAGTTCATTTCAAAATAATAGGCTACCGGAGGCATAATAAGTCCATATCTTCTTCTTATTCATTAGAGACGGGTTTTGTGACCGGCCAAACTATTTCCGATGCTTTCTACAGGTATATTGGTGGCGATGAACAGGATATTAATTTTATTCAACTTACACCGTTTTATTCGCGTAAATATTTAAATTTCAGAACTCCATCATATCTGCTTTTTGATCCCAGAATCAATATCAGATTTAAAAAATATCATTATTTGGAGTTGGGAACGCAAGCAATTATTTATGAGACTGGCGATGTGCGGTTGAAAGAATTTTCGTTCCTCTATAATGTTTATTTACGATATGGAATCAAAACTTTTTTTGGTCCTGTTTTTGTAACATCAGGTTGGGAACCCCAAACCGATAAATTTCAAGTTCATCTGAGTTTGGGTTATAAATTTTAATAAAGATGAAAAAATTTTTATTTATTATTACTTTTTTTTACTTGATTCAAATACAAGCTCAAGCCTACCAAAACGGTGAATTTTTAAAATACAGAATACACTACGGCTGGATTAATGCCGGTGAAGCGACATTAAAATTAGAAGAAAAATATATGTCGGGGAAAAAAATGTATCATGCTGTCGGAAAAGGACGAACCACTTCCCTGGCCGCTTGGGTTATCAAAGTGAATGACTTATACGAAACATATTTTGACGAACACAACCGTCCTTTCAGGTTTATCAGAAATATACATGAAGGAAATTATAAGAAAAACGTGGAGTTTATTTTCAATCATGATAATCATACTTTGCAAGTGATTGATAAACTCACTAATAAAGTCAGGCAATTTAAAGTGCAACCCGGCATCCAAGACATGCTTTCGGTGTATTATAAATTAAGAAATATTGATACGGACACATTGAAAGCTGGAGATTATATCACCGAAACTTTATTCTTTGATTACGATACGTTTAGATTTAAAATGAAAATTTTGGGACGCCAAGTAATTAAAACCAAATTCGGATACATTAAAACATTGGTTTTACGTCCTTATGTAGAAGCCGAAAGGGTTTTTAAAGAGGAAGAAAGTCTGACGGTTTGGGTGACGGATGATAAGAATAAAATCCCTGTCAGGATTCAGGCCAAATTATTGGTGGGTTCTATCAAAGCCGACTTGGTAGAATTCCGGAATATAAAATATCCACTCTATTTTTCCAAGTCACGCCATTTTTGACGATGATATTCATAGCAGAAAATAGCCGCGGCAACGGAAACATTCAATGAATCGATTTTGGGATTGATGTTGATTTTCAGTAGTGTATCGGCCCTTTTGAGCAATGAAGGAGATATGCCTTTGTTTTCGTTTCCCATCAAAAAAGCCACAGGTTTATTGAAATGATAGGTTTCCAAATTTTTTGGGGCTTTTTCGGTGGCCGCAATAATCTCCACATCATACGATTTTAACAAATATATGGCATCAGCCAAATGATTTACACGTGCTACCGGGATTTCAAATACACCTCCGGCTGAAGTTTTTACAGTTTCTTCCGTGATGGATGCCGAATGATGTGCCGGCAAAATAATTCCCGAAGCATTGAAGGCCACCGCCGACCTGAAAATAGCGCCCAAATTTCTGGTGTCAGTGATGCCGTCAAGCATGATAAAATAAGGATATTCACTACCTTGAAAGGCCCGGGTAATCATTTCATCGATGTCAATGAACCGAATGGGAGAAACAATGGCCACAACGCCTTGATGCGCTCCTTTGTATAAAGAAGATAGTTTCGGGGCAGGAACAAAACTGACGGGGATTGATTTTTGGTTTGCTTGATAAATAATGCGATTGAGCGACTGTGAGGGTTTATTCAGAACAAAAATTTTTTCAATTTCCAGATTTTTTTCCAAAGCTTTTTCAACGGAATGAATACCGGCAATTTTCATCATGAAAAATACAAACCCCCGACGGCAAGGACGTCGGGGGGGAGCTTAATGATTATGAATTTATAAAACTTTTGCTTCTTTCAATCTTTCCAAATTCTCTTTCCCAACCAAATCACCAAGCGCCTCTTGAAATCTGGTTGCTCTCATTGCATGAGGTTTGACCATTTCAATAACTTCGTCCAAGGTTTTTCCGGAGGTTAAACCTTTTTGTTGAAATAATATAATATGTTTTTCTATGCTTTTTGCATAGTGATAGGACCCCTTTTGAATTTTCTCAAGGACATTGCTATCGGAAATGTTAAGAACCGTTATAATTTTTTCGGTCAATTGATCCGAATATTTTTCAGGATCAAAACTTTTGGCCAAATCTTGTGCTTGAATATTGAAGCTAACGGCAAGCAGTAGAAGGAAAAATAACTTTTTCATTTTTGTTCATGTTTTATTATAGCAATATTAAGAAAAAATACCGAATTGATAAAATCATATTATTTATCCCAGAAAATTTTTTCTTCTTTCAAGTATTCAAAACTGTCCTTTTTCCAATAAATTTGAATATTCCACCGGCCGAAAATTAAGGAATCGGCGGGGATAAGCAATTTTCCCGTACTATCTATTTTGAAATTCCAGGCATTATCCAAATTTTTATTGTCGGGCTTGTATAATGAAATCATTCCTGAAACTCCTTTATGTTTTTCAGGAAAAACAAACAAAACCCCTTCTTTTTTCAACTGCATTTTGACGGGAGTTTTCATGCTATCGGCATGGTGTATTTTCTCCAATTTTTGATTGAATTTCATTTCGTCCGCGATATAGTCTTCCGTAACCATTTCATTGGTTTCCAACTCTTTGAATGAAAGATAGAAAACATAAAGAAAGGTGGTCATGAAAGTAATAAAAACCAATAGCAAAGCCCATCCCCAGTTCCATTGAAAATTTTTGATCCAATCAGGTAGTTTCATATGGTTTGTGTTTATTTGACCGGAGCAACAAAAATGGTTTTATAAGTGTCAAACAATTGACCGTCTTTTGAAAAAACACCGAATTTGATTTCTCTTTTCCCTTTGAGTTTTTCTTTGGGAATATCAACCATCATATTGATTTTTTTCACCTCTTGTTGTCCGAGGTTTATATTTTTTTCTTCTCCGGAAAGGATAATTCGGGCTTGCAAATGTTCCGGTTCAACAATTTTAATTTGTAAATCTTCTCGGGGAATTCCGGCTTTGTTAATCAGGGTCACTTCATAAATATTTCTTATGTAACCGTCCGGTAGTGGGACATATACAATTCCGCGTTGCCTCATCACTTTTAGATCCACATCCGGACGTAAAATAAATAAAGTAGTAAGTGTTATCACCAGAGCAGATAAAATGACTGTATAAAATTTAACACGAGGTGTAAATATTTTCTTTGTTCCTTGTTCAATGCTCACTTGTGAGGCATAACGTATTAAGCCTTTTGGTAAATTCACTGACTCCATGATTGCATCACATGCATCCATACAGGCCGTACAATTGATACATTCCATTTGTGTGCCGTTTCTAATATCAATTCCGGTAGGGCAAACGGCTACACATTGTTTACAATCAATACAATCACCCAAACCAAGCGTTTTTCTGTCTTGTCCTTTACGCATAGGACCTCTTTTCTCACCACGCTTATAATCGTACATCACCATGATGGTGTTTTCATCGGTCAAAACACCTTGAAGCCGGCCGTAAGGACAGACTATAATACAGACTTGCTCTCTGAACCAAGCATAAACAAAATAAAATACGTTTGTGAATGCAAAATAAATGGCTAAAACTTTAGGCTTGGCAAAAGGATTTTTCCAGAATTCCAGCACATAATCCGCACCGGCCACATAGGCCCACATTATACTTGTCAGTATGATGGAAACCAAATAAAAAATAACCCATTTGGAAACCTTTTTTCGGATTTTTTCCGCATTCCATGGCATTCGGTCCAATTTCATTTGTTTGGGCCGATCACCTTCAATGGCATATTCTATTTTTCTGAAAAGCATTTCCAAGAAAATCGTTTGCGGACATAGCCATCCACAGAAAATTCTTCCGTAAATAACCGTGAATAACACAATGAAAACAACGGTTGTAACACCGGCCAATGCCAACAGATAAAAGTCTTGCGGATAAAAGGGTTTACCGAATAAAATGAATTTTCGCTCCAGGATATCAATTAAAAAAAATTGCTGGCCATTGACTTTGATAAAGGGCCCTACGGCAAAAAGAGTCAGCAATATAATACTGAGAAGAGTTCTGTAGTTATAATATTTGCCTTTGGGTTTTTTGGGATAAATCCAGTTTCTTTTACCATCTTGTTTGATGGTACCTATACTATCCCTGAAACTTTCATTTTGTTGGTGACTCATGATACAGTGTTTTGGTTTTAAAAAAGATACGGCAGTTTGAACAAATCAAACTGCCATATCCTTATTATTTTTTGTTTTACCTAGTTTATTCTGTTTTACAAATTTCACCTTCAGGCTCTTTAGGGTTGGCAGGTTTGGTTCCGTGTAAAGATAAGATATAACTGGCTACTTTTTGAATATTTTGAGAACCTAGGTTTTTCCATGCAGGCATTCCTTTGGATAAAACACCGTCGTTTATCACTTTATACAAGGATTTGATATCACATCCATGAATCCAATTGTCATCTGTAAGGTTGGGGCCTATTCCTCCGCCACCGTCGGGAGCATGACATGAAGCACAGTTTTTCATGTATATTTCCTTTCCTTCTTCTAAAGCTTTGGCGTCAGTGAGCACAGTAACGGTGTTTTCATCCACAATGCCGTGTTCTTTTTTATATTTTTCTATTTTAGCTTGAGCTTCCGCTACTTCATTTTGATATTCGGTTTCCTGCCATTTGCCCAATTTATCTTGGTCATAATAATACATAAAATAGAAACTGATATAGAAAATGGAGATAACAACCGTGATAACAAATCCGGCCGACCACCATGGCGGTAACGGATTGTTTAATTCTTCAATACCATCAAAATTATGTTCCAGTTTCACTTCCGACTCACGCTCCACCGGTGTGGACTTGGTGAGCATCTTAATGAGTTTATCTAAAAATGATTGATTGTTTTGTGTCATGGTGTTTCGTCTTTTTCGTTTAATGGAATATTTTTTATTTCGTCAATTTTTTCTCTCGGAATTTTGAAAACATAGATAAGCATGGCAATGAAAACCGTGAAGAATATCAGCAATGAAATCACCGCATACCAATCTATGTTTTCATGTGAAGCTAAATAAACTTTAATGTTTCTCAGCATCTCACTTTAGATTTTGTGCTGTCTCGGTTTTTTTCGTAGTATCGGTTCCCAAACGTTGCAAGTAGGCAATCAATGCAATAATCTTTTTCTTGCTTAAATCTACATCTTGTCCACCATATGCACTCACATAAGCATCTACTTTTTCCACGCCGTTGGCTTTCAAGTCTTCTACAATTTGTTTGGCCTGTTCTTGAAGTGTTTTATCGGCATTAGCGATATCTTCGTCCGTATATGGCACACCTAACTTCCTCAACACTTCCATTTTTTTCTTAATATCAGAGAAATCGGCATCTTGTTTTAATAACCAAGGATATTTTGGCATGATGGAACCATACATCACCGATTCGGGTTCATACATGTGCATGAAATGCCATAAGTTAGGTCGTTTTCCTCCTTCACGCATCAAATCCGGACCTGTTCTTTTGGAACCCCATTGAAAAGGATGATCATATACATATTCTCCTGCCTTGGAATAAGGTCCATAGCGCTCTGTTTCCGAACGGAAAGGTCGGATCATTTGTGAGTGGCAAACATAACAACCTTCACTGATATAAATATCTCTTCCTTCCAATTCCAGCGGAGTATAAGGTTTTACGGCCGCAATTTTAGGCACTTGTTTGTCTACAAATACAACCGGGATGTTTTCAACAATACTACCCACTGCTACGGCAACAAAAGCCAAAACGGTGAATAGAACGCCTCTTCTTTCCAGCCAGTTATGTATATCTTCACCGGGCTGTCGTGAAGCCGGAACAGGTTGCAAAGGAGGATGCTCGTCGGCTGTATCTTCAACTGTTTTACCTGCTACGGTTTTAATAAGGTTGTAAACCAGCATTAAAGATCCAATAAAATAAAAAGTTCCACCTATAGCCCGGATGATATGCATCGGTATAATTTCTGTGACCGTATCCAAAAATTCGGGATATTTCAATGTTCCGTCCGGATTGAATTGTTTCCACATAAGGGCTTGTGTCCACCCGGCAATATACATGGGTATTACATAAAGAAGAATACCGATGGTTCCGATCCAGAAATGTTGATTGGCCAATTTCATAGAATAGAGTTCGGTTTTGTATAATCTCGGAACAAGCCAATAGAGCATCCCGAATAAAAGGAAGCCATTCCAACCTAGTGTCCCCACATGAACGTGTGCAATAATCCAGTCGGTAAAGTGAGCAATAGCGTTCAATGAT
Source organism: Flavobacteriales bacterium (assembly GCA_027008965.1). Lineage (GTDB taxonomy): Bacteria > Bacteroidota > Bacteroidia > Flavobacteriales > Flavobacteriaceae > JAADED01. The sequence continues at coordinate 9,643 of JALVDN010000215.1, forward strand.
TTAAATGAAAGCATGGGCCCTTCAAAAGTACTCATACCGTATGAAGTAATAGCAACCACAAAGAACTTCAAAATCGGATCGGTTCTGACTTTATCCCAAGCTCCTCTCAGTGTTAATAAACCGTTGATCATACCACCCCATGAAGGAAATATCAACATGAAAGAGAAAATGGTTCCCAAAACTTGGGCCCATTCGGGAACGGGAGAATATAATAAGTGGTGAGGTCCTGCCCAAATATAAATAAATATCAATGTCCAAAAGTGAATAATGGATAAACGATAGGAATAAATGGGTCTTTGTGCGGCTTTGGGAATAAAATAATACATGAGTCCCAAAATAGGTGTTGTCAAGAAGAAGGCTACTGCATTATGACCGTACCACCATTGCATAACCGCATCTTGAACACCAGAATATACCGAATAGCTTTTAAATAAAGAAACCGGCAATGACAGGTTG
>JALVDN010000216.1 GCA_027008965.1 Flavobacteriales bacterium
AATGTTTAAAATGCATAGCTTTTGATTTTTGTTTACGGTAAATATAACAATTTTGTTATGAAAATAAAATGACATCCCCTGAAAAAATATAAATTCCTTCTCACAGAACACTTATACCTGCAAAATCCTTATTCTTTAATTATTTTTAAGTTATATTTTGAGGGCACCTTATGGCGTGCTCCGTTTAAATCTTTTTCGGCCCGCTCGGTTTTTGGCAAATCACGGCTGCGGGGTCTCCTCGTCGTGGCTCGGAGCCTCCTCGTCGTGGCCAAAAAATCCGGCGGACCTTCAAAAGGATACCACTTCGCCCGCCGGCGCAATTAAAAACTTTACTCCAAGTCCGGTTAAACCTTCGCAATACCAATCCGTTTTCATTTTTATGTTTATTTTTACTGAAACAAAATGAAATCACTCCATCCACATATCAACGGGTTTTATAAAAAATTCAAAAAAAAACTCCCAACCCCACAAGCATTTGCCCGTGAAATTATCCGGGGAAATACCGAATATTTAAGCCGGGCCATCACCTTGGTTGAAAGCCAACATCCCGATTATAGCAAACTAGGCGAAGAAATTGTCAATTTGATTTTACCACACACCGGAAAATCCTTTCGCATAGGCATCACAGGTGTGCCCGGAGCGGGAAAAAGCACTTTCATCGACCGGTTGGGCAAACAATACATCGCCAACGGCCACCGGATTGCCATTTTGGCCATAGACCCTTCCAGTGCCATTAACAAAGGGAGCATCTTAGGTGATAAAACCCGTATGGAACAGTTGATTCAAGCCGAAAATGTATTCATCCGTCCCAGTCCTGGCGGGAATAGAACAGGCGGAGTGAGCAACAAAACCCGTGAAAGCATACTCCTTTGCGAAGCCGCCGGATATGATCGCATTTTGGTGGAAACCATCGGAGTAGGACAATCTGAAATTTATGTGCACTCCATGACCGATTTTTTTCTGCTATTGAAAATACCCACCGCAGGTGATGAATTGCAAGGCATCAAACGGGGCGTAATGGAAATGGCCGATGCCATCATCATTAACAAAGCCGACGGAAACTTGAAACAAGAAGCCCGGAAAGCAACACAAATTTTCAAAACCGCCCTACACTACTTCACCTTCAAAAAAACAGACGATATTCCCGTGATGCAAGTAAGTAGTCTTGAAAACAAAGGCATTGACAAGGTTTATGAGATGCTCGAAAATAAATTTCAAGATCTAAAAAAAACAGGTCTTTTGGAACAAAAAAGAAGTTTTCAACGAAAATATTGGCTTGAAGAAAGCTTAAACGAACTGTTTCGACGAAGTTTTGTCACCAACAAAAAACTTTTGAAGAAAAAAGAAGAACTTGAACAAAAAGTCATCCGGAATATCATCACCCCCTACTCCGCCGCCGAAGAACTATGGCAATTCTTTTTAAGTGGAAAGTAAAATCTTGAATTTTTTATTAAATACGGTATAAAGCAACAGCAAAACAGCTAAAAACCCTGCAATTCTCACTACGTAATCTCCATAACGCGTATAAAAAGTCGTTTCATTGTTCAGCCGGGGCATAACAACCAACAAACCTTTCTTATTAAATTCCAAAGCTTGAACCACTTCTCCCTTTTGGTTGATATGACCGCTTTTTCCCGTATTGGCCGAGCGCACCACATCCCTCCGGTTTTCAATGGCCCGCAAACGTGCATAATCAAAATGCTGCCGGTAGCCACCGGTTTTCTTCCACCATCCGTCATTGGTAATCACAGCTAACAGATTGGCGCCCTTTTCCACATATTTCCGCACATAATCTCCAAATACGGATTCATAACAAATGATAGGTGCCACCCGGATTTCCGTATTTTCCACCTTGAATACCACTGGTTCCGGACTGGGTGTATGCGTTCCCGACGCGCCTCCCAAATCCAAAACTATATCGCCCAACAAAGGACTCAAAAACCGGTGATAAGGCATTTTTTCTGCGCCCACCACCAAAATGGATTTGTTGTATAGTTGATAAGACGTGTCGGGTTGAAAGAGGAAAGCCGAATTATAAAGCGTATAAAAAACTCCTCTTTTACGTGTAGGAATAGCTGTCAAAGGAATATCTTTTCCAAAATGAAATTGATACAATGTTGCTCCTGTAAGCATGGATTTATACTGTCTATCTTGCAGAAAACGGTTTATTTGCGCTTGAATATTTTGAAATCGGCTTTTATCTTTTTCCATGCCTGCGGGCAAAGCGGTTTCCGGCGCCAAAACCAAATCCACTAGATTCAACGTGTCAGGCAACAAGGAAAAAAGTTCTTGCAATGCCTCGCGGTTGCTTCTATTGAATTTTTCGGACCACGGGTCCACATTGGGTTGTAAAACGGCCACCTTGACTTCTATACCTTTTTCCTCGTAAGTTTTATAAATAACCAAAGAAATAATTAAAGGAATCAGGATAAAAGCCATTGATTTCATCAACCCGGACCGGCTTTTTCTTTCCCATGCATGATAAAGCATAATATTGGCAACCATCACATACAATGTTCCGCCAAACATACCCGTAAATTCATACCATTGCACCATCCATGGCCAAGAGGCAAACACATTGCCCATACTCAACCAAGGCCATTCAAAATCCCAAACATGATGAACTTTTTCAAAACTTATCCACAAAACCACCAATAAGGGCCAATACATTTTGGGCGGAATTCTTGTGCGCGACCAATGCCACAACAAAAAAACCAATGCCATCAGTAAAG
>JALVDN010000217.1 GCA_027008965.1 Flavobacteriales bacterium
CGGCGAATTAACCCATGGAAAAATTCATTTCACCATTGGCCCCGAAAAAGAACCGCTTTTTAAAAAACACCTGCAAGAAGTAAAAGAAAAATTCCCCGTAGAAGTAAGTTTCTCCTATCAGAATCCGCAAACGGACACGGTGATGTTGGATGAAAACGGGAATTTGGTACGAGATGAAAACGGGAAACCGGTTTTTCGCCCCGGTGGCCACGGCGCATTGATTGAAAACTTACTAATCCCGCAAGCCGATTATCTTTTTATCAAAAACATCGATAATGTGCAAAAAGACGAATACAAGCACGACACGTACAAATGGTCAAAAGTTTTGACCGGCATGCTGATGAAAATACAACAACACTTCCATGAAATCATGAAGCGGATAGAAACCCAAAAACCAACCGGCCGAGAACTTGAAGAAATCGTTGACCAACTGAAAAATACATATCATCTTACCTTCATCAAGGGATTTGACACCCTACCTGCCTCACACAAAAGAGAATACATTTTATTCAAGTTAAATCGTCCCATACGGGTTGTAGGCATGGTTCCCAACACGGGTGCCCCCGGTGGCGGTCCATTTTGGATTCACGACGATGAAGGAAACATCAGCCTGCAAATTGTGGAAAAAGCCCAAATCAATACCGGCAACCCAGGGCAAATGGAAATCATGAACCGGGCAACCCATTTCAACCCCGTTTTCATGGCGGTTTCTTTAAAAGATAAAAACGGATATTTTTTTGATTTAAAACAATTTATAAACCCCAAAACCGGATTTGTATCCAACAAAACATATCAAGGTCAACAAGTAAGGGTTTATGAACATCCCGGTTTATGGAACGGCGCCATGCATCATTGGTTGAGTTTTTTTGTAGAAGTGCCGATCAACGTTTTCTCACCCGTCAAAGAATTTTATGACCTGATGGAAAAACCGCATATCTAATCCTGTGCTTAAGGTTCGAACCAAAACATTTTTAATTTTTCTGTATCATTGCACAAAAAAATAAATCTATGAGAAAATTCTTGCGCACCGTATTATTTCCGGCATTAGCTTTTTTCATCATTGCATGCTCAAATGAAAGCCGAAAATCTTCCGGAAACATTCAAGAACAAAAAGTAAAGGAAGAAAAAGCCGAAAAAAAAGACTGTAAAGACATACATTGGACCCATCATCCAGGTGAAGAAGGTCCGGAAAATTGGGCCCATTTATGTGATGGTTTCAAAGAATGTGCCGGGCAAAGACAATCCCCGGTTGACATTCAAACCGAACATGCAATGGCCACCGGCACTCTTCAAGCCCCCGTATTAAAATACGGTTCAACTCCCGTTTACATTGTAAACAACGGCCATACGGTTCAATTCAATGTAAAAGGCGAACATCAAGTAAATTTAAACGGAAAAGAATATAAACTCCTTCAATTCCATTTTCATGCACCCAGTGAGCACACCATTGACGGGCAACACTTCCCGCTCGAAGTCCATTTTGTCCACAAACACTCCGGCAATGACTTTGCAGTAATAGGAATCATGTTCAAAGAAGGAAAAGAAAATACTTTATTGGCCTCCTACCTGGATAAATTTCCAACGGAAAAAGGCGAATTTAAATCCGATGATCAGATTGATTTATCGTCTCTTCTGCCTGAAAATAAATCCTACTACCACTATCCGGGTTCTTTGACCACGCCTCCATGTTCCGAAGTAGTTTCATGGTATGTCTTGGCCACACCTGTTGAAGCATCCAAAGAGCAGTTGGAAAAATTGGCCCGGATTTTAGACAACAATTTCCGTCCGGTGATGCCACTCAACGGAAGAAAAATCCAATTTTACAAGGAATAAATGGTCATCCGTCAGGCAATCAAATACTCAACCGGATTATTTCATATAGTCCGGTTTTTTTATTATGGCGCCTTTTGGCGTGCTCCGTTTAAATCTTTTTCGGCTCAGCCTGCGGATGTAAAAGCGTTTTGCGGGGTCTCCTCGTCATGCTCGGAGCCTCCTCAAACGCACATCCGCTCGGCTTCGCCTTCAAAAGGATAACACTTCGCCCGCCGGCGCTTGATGGGAACATCGAACATCGATGAGCGATGTGCGATTTTAGATTTGGATTAAATGTCCTACTGATTTTGTTGTAGGAGATCGTGTCATTTCGAAGGAGCGAGGAACGAGCGACTGAGAAATCTCTATGTACATAAAAGAATGAGACTCCTCGTCGCTTCGCTCCGTCGGAATGACACACTACTTCAATGTTTGCAGTAGGAGAACAAAAATCTAAAATCAGCGTTCGAATGTTCGATGTTCGTTATTCAAGCACAACTTGTTGTGCGAAAATAAGCGCCAGGGATGGGAGCGATATGAGGCGAAGGGGAAGACGAGTGTTTTTGTGCTTGTGAGGAGGCTTGGAGCGAAGACGACAAGACCCCGTAGCAAGCGATACAAAAACCGGCTTGCCCGAGCCGAATTCAAGTGGACAGCCCAGTGCCCGGCGGGTGAAAGCGCCGGCGGATGAGCTTTTTGGTGAAATCCGCCGGCATGCTTGAACCCGTGCGGGCAGGCGCCCAAATGAATAAAAAGGTGTTTATTGTCAATTTTTTCTGTCATATTTTCATTATATTTATTCAACTTTTAAAAAATTTAAGCTTATGAAATACGATGATAAACACATTAAAAACGTTGCGTTTGTGGGTAGCCATCATAGTGGCAAAACGACCTTGGCCGAAACCATG
>JALVDN010000218.1 GCA_027008965.1 Flavobacteriales bacterium
TAGCGGCTTAGAGCCTCTTTGTGTTCTCCCAAAATACCGGCACTGTCATCAAAAAGCGGGATGACGATATCATACTTATTTGCCGCAAGATGATCCGTCAAGAATGCCAGGAATGCCTCCGGCTCATGATAGGCACTGGGAGAGAGTATCTTTTCATGCGGGAACCGGGAAACCCATCCGTAGGAGAGTTTCTCTTCACAGAGGATCGTCACATGGTGTCCATGTTTACGCAGTGATTTGGCAATGGGCAATACCTGTACAGTGTGTCCATCCAAAAGCAGAACTTTAATAGGCTTATCGTTCATCATGCTTCTCCTTGGTTTTTTGGAGTACCTTCAGCATCTTTGCCGCAAGATGCTTCCTGTCAAAGGCTTCAGCAAGTGCATCACAGCCCTTCTGAAGCTCACTGTATGCCTCTCCCCCTTTGGATATCTGCTCCAAAGCGCTAAGGAACTCTTCTCTATTTTCGGGCTCAAATGCTATCCCTGCATGGTGCCCCTCTACGATCTTTCTTGCTTCACCCTCTACCCCCAGGAGCATCGGCTTTCGCATAGCGGCAGATTCAAAGATCTTCGAAGGGATCAAGGAGGCATGGATCTTTGTTTTTGTCAGCGGTACCAGTGCTACATCTATCACCGAGATATAGCGCTTCACTTCACTCTTTGGCACGGGATCAAGGAAGGTAACATTTGTAAGACCCAGCTTTTCTGCCAAAGCCACGACTGCCTCTTTCTTGGCACCTGTACCGACAAAAAGAAAGTGTATCTTCTCATCATCAAGATCTTTGATACTCTCAACAATAAACTCTAGCCCATGTGCCATACCGTGTGTGCCGATATATCCGACAACGAACTTCCCTTCAAGTCCCAAAGACTTCATAAGTGCCTCATCCTTTGGGATCGGGTTAAAAAGTTCCATATTCGCACCATTGGTCACAATATCAATCTTGTCAGGATCGATCCCTCTGCTTGAGAGATTCTCTTTGAGTCCCTCTGTGACCGTAACGACATGTGTCGCCTTACGATAAAGGCACAGCTCCATTTTGGTTAAGAATTCGAGCAAATAGCGTTTTTTGATCGCGCCATGATCTTTGATCCCCTCGGGCCAGAGATCACGCAGTTCGAATATCCAAGGCTTACGTCTGACCTTTGCCAGAGCACATCCGCCCAATGTAGTGAAGAGCTGTGGAGATGTCGCTACAATCAGGTCTGTTTTGACAAATAGTCCTGCTAAAAAGGCACTGAAAGCATAACTCATATAGTCAAGGATTCGCTTGACCACCCCCTTGTTCTCAGTCATGTAGCTCCAGACCCGTATCACCTTGATCCCATCCATCTCCTCTGTTTGATAGAGCTTGTTTTTGTACCCCTCGTAGGTCTTGCCGTAGGGAAAATTGGGAGCACAGGTGATTACCGTCACATCTATCCCCTCCTTGACCCACTCTTTGCAGTGTTCATAGGTTCTGCTTGCAGGCGCATTGCTCTCTGGCGGAAAGTTGTCTGTCAAAAATAAAAGTTTCATATGATCTCTACCTCCATGGTGGATTCTCTACCGATATTTGCGCTGATTACCGGTGCTTTGCGGCATTGGTTGAAAGCCTCGGCATATTCGTACTCTCCCAACTCCAAAACCTCTGCACCTTGATATCTGATCCGAAGTGACGGAGTGACCACACTATCTCCATCAATCCTTACATCTGTACCCGGATAAAAGTGAAGATAGCTGACCGCACTTGATAATTCACCCCCGGTGATACTATCTACTATCTTGATGCTATCCGAATCAAACACCCACCTTCTGGTATGTAAAATCCCCTGATCACTGTATCCGTCATGTGTCGCACTAAGAACATTGCCATCCTCTGTAAGTGAAACGATTTTTGCGCGCTGAGCCACACGAAAGGCTCCCCAAACACGGCTCTGATCCTCTCCGTTGATCTCTACTGTATTGTGTGCTGCTGTCGAGCGTTCATAGTGTCGCTTTGCATTATTTTCATAGGTAGAAATCCCGGTATCCACAATTACCGGTTTGCCATCTACATAAAGTTCAAAACTGAAAGTATCACTGTGCGCATGACCCGGGATATAATCCGGACCGATATTGCCTACATCAAGGAGACATTCATAGCGATCATTGGTTCTCTTACGGTAGCCGCTCTCCCCCAATGTGACCTCGGCAACAGAGATACCCATACTTTTTGCATAAGAGAGAAGTCTCTCAGGCGCAAGTGCGATGCCTTCTGCAGTATCGTTCACCCGGGGAAGCTGACCATTCCTAAATTGCATCGCAACGATCCAGCCTGTCATCTTGGATGCTTTTTCTCTCAGCATATCCAGCAGCGTATCGGTCTTCCACAAATTGTTACTGATCAGATTGATACTGTCCAGTACCCGCTGTAACATGATCAGGTGATACATCGGGGTGAGCTCAAAATGCGCTCCGTCTGAGAGAATCTGTTCGTCAAGTTCTGCTTCGAGGATCTCCTTTGCCTTGCTGTAGAACTTTTCGTCCCGAAAAAAATAGGCACCGAAGAGGAGAGAGAATCCGTTCTCAAGCAGATGATTTCCCATAATGTGATACTCGAGATTCTCCATTAGAATTTTATATTGGGCATAAAGGGCATCATTAATTTTTTTATCTTTTACTTCATAATATGACAAAAATTTTATCCAGTTTATCCCACGCAATGCAATCGGAAAAGGCATTACTCTTCCTCTAATCTCTTCACCATAATCAATAAAATCATTAATAAGTCTAAGCCCCTCTTCTTTTGACATATTCTTCTGTAACAAAAAATCAAAATAAGTCAAATTATAGTTCCATAATTTGCCATATCCATTAAAGTTCCAATCAATGCTACTTTCGAATGTATATGTTTTGTTCAAAAATGTGAAATTTCTCCCTTCCATTGAAGCAGAAGCAGTACCCCCTTCCTTAAAATTAAAATAAAGTGGTTTTCCATCACAATTCATATATGTAGGATATTGGAATCTATTTATTTTTCTCACTCTATCTCTAATGAAATAGTATAATCTATATCTCAATTGTTTAAATTTTAAAAATCGGACGGTATGTGCTAGTCGTGTTATTTGATCTGGTTTCATCGTTTGCTTCCTGTCTATTCAATTTCCCGAAGATGTCTATAACTCAGCTCAAGAGACATAAAAGCAAAAAGTTTTGCTGATGCATCTATTTTATTTTCCAGATGTGCCTTAAAAAGTGACTTGATGATATCCAGATCGATCACTTCCCTTTGTACAGATGTTTCTATTAGCTCATCCAAAGTCTCACAAAATTCATTTTTTAACCAATCTGCCAGTGGCATCTCAAAACCTATTTTTTTTCTATAGATATTGTCATAGGGGATATACTTCTCTGCTAACTTTTTTAGCAAGTATTTCATTTCTCCATTCCTTACAAACAAATCAGTGTTTATCTTCGCACCGAAATTGACTATCTCGTGTGCTAGGAAGGGTACTCTTGCCTCAATAGATGCTCCCATGGCAGCCCTGTCGGCATTGCTGGTCAACAAGTCATTAGGTACCCTGTCTTTAATATCTCTATCTAGTGCATATTTCAAATCAGGCATTTTTATTTTATCGATATGTGTACCAATCATTTTTTCTATCATATAGGGTTCAAAAATATTGGCTGTACCGTAAAATGACGGATTACTCAATAAATTTTGTACAAAAAACTTTTTCCTACTATCAGAGCGAAATAGATTTGACAGAGGAGAAGCAAAAGGTTTCAAAAATTGTAAATATCTGTATGCCTGTTTGGACAGGATAAATCTTTTATAACTGGCGTATCCCGCAAATATCTCATCGGCACCTTCTCCTGCCAACATAACTTTATAGCCATTATCCCGTGCGAGAAGTGCCACCTTGTGTAACATCAATGAAGAAGGATTCGCGACAATATCGTCTTGCATACCTACCCATGTATGCATCTCATCAAGGAACTCCTTTCCTGTAAGCACCACTTCATTATATCTTAATCCATATTGCTTGGTTATTGCCTGTGCATAACGTGATTCATCATATCTTTTGTCTTCCATTGCAACCGTAAAAACTTCTATATTTGGCATGTATTGACTCGCTACAGCAGTCACGATTCCCGAATCCACACCCCCACTCAAAAAAGCACCTACAGGCACATCAGCAACCAGTCTGTCTCTTACTGATTGATGTAGTAATGTATCCAGTTTTTCTATGATGTCATTTTCGTTGCTTAATGTATTGGAGAGAGTATCACGTTCCCACCATTTTTCAATACGATCAATTTTTTTTGCATGTGTATCGAAATGCAGTAACGTACCGCTTGGTAATTCTCGTATATCTTGAAAAATAGTCTCTGGTGCTTTAAAAGCCCTATTAAGGTAGTATCCCCAGAGTGCATCTTTATTTAGTTTTTTTTCTGAAAAAATGATTAATGGTTTTAGTGTCGAAGCAAAAGCAAATACATTATCATTGTCAATATAGTAAAGTTGCTTGATCCCCAATCTGTCTCTACAGAGTGTGATACTGTTGTCTGATTTGCTATAAAAGCTAAAGCCAAACATAGAATGTGTTTTGTGAAGAAATGCAGAACCTTCTTTTGCAAACCCTTTTAATAATACTTCTGTGTCCGACTTATACCTATAGCTTTCATCAGGATATTTCAGAGATTCATAATTATAGATCTCTCCGTTAAATGCTAAAATGGCATGCTTATCTTCCATAGGTTGTTGTGCATGCTCAACATCTATGATAGAGAGCCTGTTATGAAAAAATGATAGGTTGTCTTTGATATCCAGTGTATTAAAAGCATCAGGCCCCCTACTGTGCTGCATCGACTGAACCATCATTTCAAATTTCTTTTTCTGTTTTAGATCAACCGTTTTTTTATAATAGACACCGGCAATACCACACATTAGTTACGATCCTTTTTAGTTTTTTGCAGCTGTTACAGCCATTTTGTATACAGTTTGAACTACGTCAGCGTATGCAACCATAACCTATCTTTTCCAAAAAAAATGCTGTACGTGTATGGCTGTCATAAGCATCAAATGAGTTTACAGCATTTTGCTGCAGATCGTTGTAACACGATTCATCCATCGAAACCATCGCTTCATGGAGCTGTGTAGCACTGCCTACATCGATCAGCAGTCCGTTCTTGCCATCCTCTACCATCTCCATTATTCCATCTAACTTTGTGGCAATCACCGGCAGTCCCAACATAAATGCCTCTATGATAACACCTGGATACCCCTCACGATAGGAAGGTAGAACCAGTACGTCATAGGTAGACATCACATCCAGTACTTCATCGGGACTAAGCGCCCCTTTATAGTTGACACCTCTTGCATGAAAATAAACACTACTGTATTTCTCCTCTATGATAGGACCGTAAAGATCAAGTGTCACATCCTCAGGAAGCTTCTTGGCAATATCACACAGCAGATCGATCCCCTTCTCTTCATTGATCGTACCGATATAGACGAAACGACGCTGAAAATTGTTGGAATTTTTCTCTCTCTTTTCACGCTTTCGCACGTTGGGAAACCAATAGGTATGAGGATTATAATGTTTGAAGTAATTTACAAGATATTGTGTTTCAAAAAAAACTGCATCTGAGTTTCTAAGGACAAACCAAGAGACCAATCTGAAAAAAAAACTTCGTTCGTAACTTCGTTTCATATCTCCAGCAAATATTCTTACAGATACTTTCTTGCCTGAGAGTTTCCCAAAAAGAACAACAAATGGTGCAACAAATAAAAAAGAGTTTTGTGTTGCATGAAGAGATAAATGGGAAACTTTTAGAAAATGATTTACTACCTGATTGTATACACCCAAGAGTGTTCTGAATCTGCCTCCATTATTCTCAATAAGAGTATCTATCACTATATGAGATACATTTCTCTTACAAAGTTCTTCAAGTAACAACTCAAACAATATTGTAATACCCCCAGTTTTATTTGGGTTTTTCTTATTTTGGCGCGGTCCTATTATTAATATTTTGTCCATCTCGCAACAACTTCAATACGAAAATCTATTTGATTGCATATATTCTTCAATATCCAGTTTTTGTATGCACATTCGATGTTTACGACGATGCGTATTCTCGATCTGGTCTACAAATTCAATCTGAAACTCTATATCATGATTGGTTTCCTTCCGCAATAGTTCTATAAGTGCATCCATCTTAATATCTTCTGCTTTCCCTCCTTCTATTCGCAACACCACTTTCCCTGGAGTATCTTGACAAAACTGGGTTTTTCGTATTTTTCCATATTCTCCAAAACGTTCAATACTTAGACGTAAGAGTGGAATTAATGTATGATTTGTTGTCACAAGGAACTCCTGTAAGCGTCCTTGTATCATTTGTGCCTCTTGTATAATATCGGTATTTTTGTAACATTGTATTTCACCCAATACATAATCTTTTGTTCGATAGTTTATATATGGCATGACAATATTATCAAAAGAGGTCCCAACGATTTCACCATGTACCACTCTTGTAAGACCATAAGAATTACTAAATGTATATGCTCCATCATTTACTCTGTCAGCCATTGTAACTCTTTCCGTATGTCCATAATGAGTTACTACTTCTGCATTAACAAAAAATTTCTTTAAAAATAAAATTTGATCTGTACTGACAGATTCAGACACAAGAATAAGACCTTTTATAAAATCAAGTTTTTTAATACCCAAATTCTTACATGCTGCTACAAATGTGGTAATAGCACTCACATATCCATAAAAATAAGAAGGTTTGAAGTCATCTATCTCTGCCATTATATAGGGGATAAAATCCTCTTTCAAATGATTAACAGATACCAAAAGAAAATTATCGATTTTTTGATATTCCCAATAAATATGCTTCGCTTCATCTGGTTTTCCCCGTGCCATAAATGTTACAGTAGGTTCTCTATACCTATATCCTGTCTTTGCAGCTGAATTTAAAAAATAGGCTTTTTCTTTTGAACGAGAGACAGACCGTGAAGAATAGAGTTTCACGGGTGTGGAGCTACTTCCTCCGGTATAATAAGGCACAGGTTTATCAAACTTGTCTGTATAAAGTGTATCGAGATGTTCTTGAATCTCCTGCTTTGTCAGTTTCGGAAATTTTTTTATATCTTCTGGGGATCTAAAAATAGATGGTCTCAAACCATATGCGTCAAATTTATCACGATAAAAAGGTATATGATCATAAGCAAATTGTAATGTTTCCAAAGTTTTTGAAAATTGGTAGTCCAACTGAAACTGTTCAGATGCATTCTCAAATTTTTCTATAATTTTTTTGTAGTATACGTAATTCTTTCCAAAACGAACTTCTATAGGAATAGTTCCATAAAGTGAGCCTATAAATTTTTTAACAAAGGGAGGTAATTTATAATAAGTACTCTGGTATTGATGTAAAATACTATCAAAATCTATTTTCATATTGGTTTCCTAAACATTCTCTTTTCCCTATCTAAAGATTATAGTATAAATATCAGCAGTTTACCTTTCAATATCTTTGGATTTTATATATTTCTCATACCAGAGTTCAAAGACAAGTGCAAACCATGGTGCATTGATACTGACTATATTATTTGCATGCATTTCATTTAAATCTTTTTCAACAAGACTATACTTGTAAAGCTGATGGTCTTCAATTCTTTCTTTTGTCAAGTATGTATCAAAGAGTCCAAATAGATCACTACTGAACCATTCAAAGAGAGGTATGCCAAATCCCATTTTCGGCCTATCGATTAGAGAGAGTGGAAGATAACGTTCGAGCACTTTGCGTAATAAATACTTACTTGTACCATCTTTATATTTGTATTGAAAAGGGACTTGAGCCATAAACTCGGCAATGCGATGATCCAATAAAGGCTCCCTGCCTTCTATACTCACACTCATCGTTGCCCTATCTACTTTTGTCAGAATATCATCAACCATATAACGATGATAATCCCACAGCATCATTCCTTGCATCGGATGCTCTTTCTCACCTATAGAAAAAGAATCTGTAGATATATGATGCTTGATGCCCAGTACATTTTCCAAAGTTGTATTCTTGGAAAATTGTGTCATATTTTCATAAATACACTGCCACGTATTACAGAAAAACATTGCCTTTATCTGATCGACTCTATGAGAGAAATTACTAAAAGGCATGATTCTTGAGAAGCGTTTTAGAGGAATGAGAGATAAGACATTCGCTACAAGATGACGGATTGGAGCAGGAATCTTAAATACTCTGTCACCTATATACTGAGCTTTCCAATATCGGCTATACCCACAAAATATTTCATCTCCACCGTCTGCGCTCAAGACAACCTTGACACCATTTTCCTTCGCGACACGAGAAACGAGTGTTGTCGGTATTCCACTGCTATCACCAAAAGGTTCATCATAAATATTAACAAATTCGTTTAGTATCTTCCCTGCCTCCTCACTGTCAAGATACTTTTCTGTATGTTTTGTCCCCAAATACTCTGCAATTTCTTTTGCATACGGTGCTTCATTATATTTTGCTTCTTTAAACCCAATAGTAAACGTATGTATGTTTCCATGGTGTTTCTGTAAAATTGCAGCTACGACTGAACTGTCAATTCCACCGCTCAAAAAAACACCTACTGGGACATCGGACACCATTCTGTATTTGAACGCATCAATCAAAAGTGCTTCAAGTTCATCTATCAACTCTTCTTCACTTTTTTTAAACTTTGGTTTTTTGAAAAAATCATCAATATTCCAATACTGAATAACTTTAGAAATTTTATTTTTTTTCAAATCATATATCAAACAATGACCGGGTGGTACTTTGTGACAATCTTCCAAGATAGATAAATTTGATGAGATATAACCATATTGAAAATATTCATAAAGTGCAGCTTTGTTGATCTTGAGCTTTTCATAAAACTCCATTATCGGTCTTAATTCGCTGGCAAAGACAAATTTTTCTTGTCCCATACTGTAATATAGTGGTTTCACACCTATCCTGTCACGTATTAAATAGACCAAATTTTCGTTAGTATCATAAAAAACAATCGCAAACATACCGATAAACTTGTCGACAGAAGAGACCCCCCACTTGTGAAAGGCTTTTAGGATCACTTCACTGTCACTGTCAGAGATGAAACTGTATCCTTCACTTATCAGTTCATCCCTTATCTCTTTATAATTATAGACTTCCCCATTATAGACCATAACAAGATGCTGATACTTCATGGGCTGATGCCCATGTTGAGTCAAATCCAAAATAGACAATCTTGTGTGTCCCATTGAAAAACTGTCATTTTCATACATACCTGCATCATCCGGACCTCTGTGTATAATACTGTTTAACATTCGCTCCAATTTAGCCCGATTCTTATGGTTGAATCCTACAATGCCACACATTGACTTCCTTTCTCTTCATATTTTTCTCAGTATGCAATATAGACTTTGATCTTTCTTCATTGCATCATCTCTTATCCCAAATTTGTATAAGTATCTAAATCCAATTTCTGCACACACAGGATACGTTTCCTGCGTGATGTATCCTCTATATGATCCACAAATTCAATACTAAAATCTATTTTGTTCTCTACGCGCTTCTGCATCTCATCGATTATATTTGCAGTATCTATCGATCCAGGATTGTCTGTAACGATACGCAAGACAACTTGACCCGGGGTATCTTGATAGAACTGCGCTTTTTGTATATGATCGTAAGAGGAGAAGTGCCCGGCACCAATGCTCAGTATCGGTATAACCTTCTTCTCTTTCGTGACTATAGACTCCTGCTTTCGACCCTGAATACTGCCGGCACTCTTCACAATATCTGTTCCGGAATAGTATGTAGTACCTCCCAAATAGTCCTGTGTCACATAATTGATATAGGGCATGACAAAATTATCAAAAGAGGTACCGATGATCTCACCTTGATAGTGTGTGACCAGACCGTAAGAGTTGAAAAAGCGATAATCTTCTCTATCTTTACGCCAAGCGGAAACGACCCTTTCTGTATGCCCGTAATGCGAGATGACTGTTGCATTGAAAAAGTTTTTAAAACT
>JALVDN010000219.1 GCA_027008965.1 Flavobacteriales bacterium
GGTTAAATTTGCCGGATTGTGCAACGGTGCCAAAGTGAATAACTCACGGATTTTGTCTTTGACTTTTTCAGTGATGACAGTCGGTTGCACAAACGTATTACCACCGTGAACCACACGATGTCCCACGGCAACGATTTCGGAAGTGTTTTTGAGAATGGGTTTTTGTGAATCTAATAAAAAATTAGTCAATAATTGCAAGGCGTCTTTATGTGTAGCGATAGGTTGGTTTACTTCAAAATCATTTGCTACAAAACGAGATGACTCTTCTCCAACACGCTCAGCCAAACCTTTAACCAAAACTTTGGCTTGAGGCATGTCAAACAATTGAAATTTTAAGGAGGAGCTACCGGAATTTAAGACGAGTATTTTCATTAGAACATTTTTACTGCTCCAAAATTACGGCATATTCCGGTTTAAAAAATGATTTTTGTGTGATATTTTTAGGTTATTGAGAAATTAAAAAAAAGATTTTTTGAAATTAGCTCTAACTTAATGTTTGACAATAAGTTTAAATGTTTTTTGAGTCTGTTCATTTGATATTTTAAGAAAATAAATTCCGGATAAATTTGAAACATTTATTTGATAACTATCGGCAGCCCTTCCTACAAAAGTATGATATATAGCTTTTCCGCTTAAATCCATAATAGTTATTTGTGCATTTTCGATCCCGTGTAAATTGATATTAACCAAATGATTAGCCGGATTTGGATAAATATGTATATTATTCCAAATAGTATCTTTAATGCCGTTAGGAGCTGTATTGATTTCATAATGAATAGGCACATCACAGCCGGATGTATAATGTAAAACTGCAGAAATATTATAAACACCGGTTGAAGCGTAAGTATGATTTGCAGACGTATGAGTATTGTCAGGTGGATTATCCGGATAAGTGGTTAAGGTAGTGCCGTCACCAAAATCCCAATCAACACTGTTAAAGGGCTCGTTAGCTGTTATTTCGTATTGCGTAAACTGTTGATTATGAGTAATTGAACCAATATTACCACTGTTAAAATACGATGCCATAAAATTGGGTAAGCCCTGATGAACTATTAAGCCGGATCCCAAATTGATTGAACGATGCTGATAATCACAAGCCATACCGGCTTCATTTGGATTATTGATAACACTAAGCTCCGTTTGAGTTGAACCGTAATCAGTTGTATAGGGTCTATAAATTTTACCATCTAAACCTAACTGCAAAGCTGCTCTATAATTAGCGTTAGTGCTTATGATTGTTGCATTATAATTATTATTTAAATCAAATTGAGTTAAAGTATTATACCAATCACTTATATAAAGTTTAGAGCTATCAGGTGAAAATTCAAGACCATACGGATGCTCTGAAATGGAAGTTAAAGGTAAGCTGACCGGATTTGTAATTTCTCCGGTTACCGTGTTAAAATCAAAAATATAAGCCGAATTATCAAGAGAATTAGCAATGGCAATTTTCTGACCATTGGGTGATAATTTCATATATCCTATACCATTAGTAATATGTAAATTAGGAAAATTAGAAACAGTTGCTGTATATAGAATTCCGGAAGCGGTAATTTTAAAAGCATAAAATGTATTAAAGTTATTTCCGGTAGTGTTGTAGGGTGCTGAAGTATCAGATGTTTCGGGTGCAAAAAAAACAACCCAAACAGCTGTACCGTCCGGTGTACTTACTGCAGTTATCTTTTCACTGGCGTGGTTTATTAATGATATGTTTTTTTGCCCGGGTGCGACATTTCCCAAGCCATTATCCAATGACATATCTACCACTGTATAATTTATGCCATCAAGTGAAGGAGCGCTAAAGCCATCATCAGCAGTAAAGACATAATAAATATTATCTTGTGAAATAGCCGGAATAATAATTGCCGATTGGGTAGAAGAATCATCGCCTTTTAAACCGGTGCCTAAAGGCATGACCGCATGATTGGCATTCCATAAGGTTATACCATCAGTGTAAAATTGTAAATCACCACATGCATTTGAGATACTTGAAATGCCTTCTTCGGAATCAATCATACCACCGGTTTCGGAGACAGGAAAGCCATTGGTAAAATCTAAACCGGCATGTTGACCAAAAAACCAATGTGCCGCTTGATATTGTCCGGACATACTAAAATGCCAAAAGATAAATAATATGAGAATTTTTTTCATTATAAATTTGATTTAACAACAAATTTATAAAAAAAAATATAAAAATCTTTAATTATATTTGTTTTTTTTTAAAATTTTTCATTCATCAATAACTCAAAACTTGTTACTAGCTACTTGATAATAAGATTATGTCTGAATAGCTCCAACATTATAGCGTTCGGTAATAGGTTTATGATTTGCCATTTCTATACCCATGCTGATCCATTTGCGGGTTTCCAACGGATTGATAATCGCATCAGTCCACAAGCGGGCAGCGGCATAATAGGGCGATATTTGCCGGTTGTAATCATTTTGAATTTTGTCGAGTAATGCCTTTTCTTTTTCAGGTGTAATAGTTTCGCCTTGTTTTTTGAGTTTGGCTTCTTCTATTTGCAACAATACTTTGGAAGCGGCAGCCCCGCTCATAACGGCTATTTCGCTGGTAGGCCATGCCATCATCAGACGCGGATCATATGCCTTGCCGTTCATAGCATAATTACCGGCACCGTAAGAGTTGCCTACGACGACCGTAAATTTTGGCACAACCGATGTGCTGACGGCACTGACCATT
>JALVDN010000220.1 GCA_027008965.1 Flavobacteriales bacterium
GATTACTAACTGGGTCAAAAAACAAAACTCCAAGATTTCCATCATCCACCTGCAATTCCATTTCTATTCTTTGCATATGTTCTTGCAAATGCATAGATAATAATGATTTTTCATTTATTGCAGGAACACTATCATTTTTTGTAAAAGTTGCTATAATTTTCTTTTCTGAAATATTTCCTATTAGCTCTAATGATTTACCTACAAATTTAATTAATTCGTGATAGTCAAATTTTTCTAAAAATTTAAAATCTCGCTTTTCTGGAATAATTTTACCTTCTTTTTGAAAGTGCCTTAAATTCCATAGATATGCCCATTTTACTTCTCTGCTAGTCGGTAAGCCAAAACTCTCTTTTAGTTCACGAAAATCTCTGTTCAATTTTTTCCATTCGCCTGCATTAATAATTAATGTAGTTCGAATATAGAATGGATGACGTCTTAACTGTTTAGGAGACATTTTTGGTTTATAGTCTCCATTTTCGTCACTAAAACAAAAGTATATATCACTCATTATTTTTTATCTAATTGCGGCTAACTACCATATATAATCACTTCATTACTTATACACAACTCATTTTTGGGATATATACTTACTTTTGATTTCCGGCTTCCCAAAAATAATAATTTGTTAACAAAATAAAAAGGGTTCCAAAAATTTTTCCCCCGGAGTGTTTTATTTTTTACAAATTTCTATTTTTTATATAAACCGGCGTTTTTGTTTTGTACGGCCAATGGTTTTTTTGAAAAGGAATCTCCGCGCCGGCGGGCGTAGCGATATCCTTTTGAAGCCCCGCCGGATTTTTGGCCACGGCGAGGAGGCTCCGAGCCGGGACGAGGAGACCCCGCAGCCGTGCTATGCCAAAAACCGGGCGGGTGAAAAAGATTTAAGCGGAGCACGCCAAAAGGCGCCCTATAATAAATCTGATTTTTTTAGTATTTTACGGCTTAAAAAAGGCTATGAAATTTTTACGATGGATTTGGCTAAGTTTATTGATGTTGGTGGCATGCCATTCAAACGATGATGCCTATTTGATGGGAAAAAACAGGTTGGGAAAAGTGCATGGAGGGATGGGTATGGAAGAAGTAAAGCAAGCATATAAAGACTACAAAGTTGAAGAATTGACTCCGCAGGAAAATGATTTTTTGAAACAAACCAAACTGAAGATTTTTGGAAAAGATGAAAAAGAGCCGGAATTGATCTTGTTTTATGAGCACCGGGGAGATAGTTTGGTTTTAACGGCAGGAGAGCCTCTATCACCCGATTTTCACACGGCCGAAGGTGTGCATATACGGGATAGTTATGAGCAATGGCGCAAGCATTATGAACCGGGCGAAGTTACCCGAACATTGCGACATGTGGTGGTTTCGGTTCCTTCATTAAATATGCATCTTTTGTTTAATGAGGAAGATTTGCCCGAGGCCATTCAAAACCGTCGGGATGTTGCGCTGGACGGAGGTTCGGTGAAGAAAAGTGCCAAGCCAGAAAAAGTAATAGTATTTTTTGAGTAAAGTGAACAAAGATTCCTTTTTGAGACGTTTGGCGGGAGAAATTCACGCCCGGGGAAATCCTCATGACCTCACGGTGGTTTTTCCGAATAAACGTCCGGTGTATTTTCTACGGAAATATTTGACCGAATTGCATGGAAAGCCTTTGTTGATGCCGGAAATGTTGTCGGTGAATGATTTTTTCAGGCAACAAACCGGCACTTTGGATGTGGCTCCGTATGAACAATTGTTTGTTTTGTATGAAGCTTATTTGGAAACGGCTCGCAAGCACGGGTTTGAACCGCATTCCTTATCCCGGTTTTTGGGATGGGCGCCTGTGTTGTTGCAAGATTTTGAAGAAATAGATCAGTATTTGACGGACGCGTCCGGTGTTTTCAAAACCGTTTATGAACACAAGGAAATCAATATTTGGGCCGAAAGTTTGGGAAGCGAAACGAATTTAGCCGGAGATTACTTGAATTTCTTTCGCTATCTGCATGATATTTACAAATTGTATCATTCCAAATTGTTGGAAAAATCATTGGCCGATAAAGGAATGCTCTACCGTTTGGCTTGGGAGCAAAAGGAAAATTGGTCACAAAAGTTTAGTGAAAATCAAATTTTGATTGCGGGATTCTATGCGATGACACGTGCCGAAGAGGAAATTTTTTCTTATTTGGTGCGGCAGAAAAAGGCGGAAATGTTTTGGGATGTGGACAGGTTTTATATGGAAAGACCTTTTGATGTTTCACGCTTCACCGCCCGGAACCGGAAAATTTTCAATACGGATTTTTCCAACTGGACTTTTGATTGTTTTCAAGCCCGGGAAAAAACCTTTACGGTGGTTGAAGCACCCGATAATTTGTCGCAAATTCAATATGTGAGTAATGAACTCTCTACCCGTGCAGAAGAATGGACGGAAGAAGATTTGATGCGTACGGCGGTTGTGTTGCCTGAACCGGAGTTGTTTTATCCGTTTTTATTTTCATTGCCCGATAATATTCATTCGGTGAATATCACCTTTGGATTGCCGGTGGAAAATTTGAAAGTGACACGGCTCATCCGTCATTATGTAAAGCTGTTGGATGCTTTTGCCCATAATGCTTTAATAGACAAAAACGATTTGCTTTCGTTTTTGAAACATCCTTTTGTGAAACCTTGGTTGCCCGGAAATTTAAAAACCCATCCGGAAGATGTTTTGGGATTGAAAAAAGTCA
>JALVDN010000221.1 GCA_027008965.1 Flavobacteriales bacterium
TTCCTTCAAAACCTGCAGGAGTTTTTTATAGCCCTTACGGATATAGTGGCGTTTTTTCTGTTTGGGATTATCATAAATATTGTCCGGAAGTTTATGAAAAGGAATTTGAGCAAATAAGATCCACCAAATGCCTACGGATAAAAAAGAGATGCGTGCCGGCAGGGTAGGGTCTTTGATTCCATACCATTCGGGTTTCATAATCATCGTCAGGTTGAAAATCATCAATAAAACCGAACCGATGTATCCGTAGGTAAATCCAATGGCACTGGCCATATCTTGCTTGTCCGGGGGAGCTATTTCGGGCAGGTAGGCGTTATAGAATACCAAACTCCCCCAAAACCCGACACTAGCCAAAACCGAGAACAGCAAGCCAATCCAAACCGTTTCACGCCCGGTAAAAAAGAAAAGCATCATGGTGGAAAAGGCTCCCAAATAGGTGAAAAATTTCATGAAAATTTTCTTGTTTCCCGTATAATCGGCAATAGAGGAAAGAATAGGGGAGAGCAAGGCTACAATGAAAAATGAAAGTGCCAATGAATAAGAATAGAGTTCCGTATTGAGAAATTCAAAACCGAGAAAGTTCAACCGGTCATATCCTTCGGGGGTTTTGGTGACTTTTTCATAGAAAATGGGAAAAATAGCCGAGCTGATGACAAGTGCATAGGCCGAGTTAGCCCAGTCATAAACCGCCCATGCATGAATAAGCTTTTTGGAATCCTGTTTTTTCCCGAATAAAAACATCCGTTTATTTCAACAGTTTCTTCAAATAATCCGCATAAGCGCTTTTTCCCAATTGTAAGGCCAACCGACTCAATTTCTCATCATCAATCCATTTTTTTCGCCATGCAATCTCTTCAGGGCAACCTATTTTTAATCCGGTTCTTTTTTCAATTACTTTGATAAATTCCGATGCTTCATTTAAAGCTTCATGTGTCCCTGTGTCCAACCATGCAAAACCACGTCCGAGTAATTCCAACTTCAAACGTTTCTCATTGAGAAACAATTTATTAACATCCGTGATTTCAAGTTCTCCTCTAGGTGATGGTTTGATCTGTTTTGCTTTTACAATTACATCATTCGGATAGAAATATAATCCGGTTACGGCATAATTGCTTTTCGGATTCCTTGGTTTTTCCTCAATATCGGTCACTTGCATGTTATCATCAAAAACCGCCACACCATAACGCTCGGGATCATCCACATAATAGCCGAAAATCACGGCTTTATTTTGAGTTTCAACCGTTTCCACAGCATTTTTTAATTTTCTTGTAAGATTTCCGCCATAAAAAATATTGTCGCCCAAAATCAAACAAACATTTTCTTTTCCGATAAATTCTTCACCGATTAAAAAAGCTTGTGCCAAACCATCAGGTGAGGGTTGTTCGGCATAAGAAAAATCAAGTCCCCATTGCTTGCCCGACCCCAAAAGTTTTTTAAAATGGGGCAAATCCTGCGGTGTGGAAATGATCAGAATTTCCCGTATATCCGCTAACATAAGCACCGATAAAGGATAATAAATCATCGGTTTGTCATAAACAGGTAGCAATTGCTTTGAAACCACTTGTGTGAGCGGGTAGAGGCGGGTTCCCGCACCACCGGCCAAAATAATTCCTTTCATCTTAGCGGTTTTCATACATCTCTTTATAATAATTTCTGTATTCGCCTGAAGTGACTTTCTTCAACCAATCACGATTTTGCAAATACCACCGGACGGTTTTTTTCAACCCTTCCTCAAAATCAGTAGCGGGCGACCAACCCAATTCCTTATTTATTTTGCTGATGTCCATGGCATAACGCCAATCATGACCGGCCCGGTCTTGCACAAAATTGATTAGTTTTTCGGAAGTTCCCGGCGGTCTTCCAAGCATTTCGTCCGTAATCCGGATAAGTTTTTTTACCAAATCAATATTACGCATTTCCGTATTCCCACCGATATTATATGTCTCACCGCTTTTTCCCCGATGAAAAACCAAATCAATGGCTTGCGCATGATCTTCCACATACAACCAATCCCGCACGTTTTCGCCTTTGCCGTAAACCGGTAACGGTTTGTTTTCCAATATGTTATTGATCATCAACGGGATGAGTTTTTCGGGGAATTGATAGGGGCCGTAATTATTGGAGCAATTGGTGATGACCACCGGCAAACCGTAAGTGTCGTGATAAGCTCGCACAAAATGATCCGAAGAAGCCTTGGAGGCCGAATAAGGACTATGCGGGTCATATGGAGTTTCTTCCGTAAATTTTCCTTCATCGCCAAGTGATCCGTAAACTTCATCCGTAGAAACATGGTAAAATAATTTCCCGTCGGTATTTTTCCAAAAATGTCTGGCCGCATCCAGCAAATGAACCGTTCCCAGCACATTGGTTTCCACAAAATTCACAGGCGACAAAATGGAGCGATCTACATGCGATTCCGCCGCCAAATGAATCACGCCGTCAAAATCATATTTTTCAAACAATTCAAATACAAACGGGCGGTCCGTGATATCGCCCTTGATAAAAGTATAGTTGCGTTCGTTTTCAATGTCTTTTAAATTGAGCAAATTTCCGGCATACGTGAGTTTATCCAAATTAAAAATCTGCATGCCGGGATATTTTTTTACGAACAACCTGACCACATGCGACCCTATAAATCCGGCTCCGCCGGTGATGAGAATTTTCCTCATAAAAATCCAATGATTTCTCCAAAA
>JALVDN010000222.1 GCA_027008965.1 Flavobacteriales bacterium
GTTTGTTTGACGGAGGAGGCTCCGAGCGAAGACGAGGAGACCCCGCACGGCAACTTACAAAAATGCTTTGAGCCGAGCAAGATTTAAACGGAGCACGCCATTAGGCGCCCTGAAAATAATTTAATAAAGCCTCACCAAATTTTTCACTAAATCACGCACAACGGGTTCGGCGGTTTTAGCGGCTTTGATGACTTCCTCGTGGTTGACGTTTTTGATAAATTCCTCGTCGCCCAGGTCGGTGATGACCGAAATGCCGAAAACTTCCATGTCCATGTGTTTGGCTACAATCACCTCGGGAACGGTGCTCATACCCACGGCATCGGCACCTATGGTTCGCACCATCTTATATTCGGCAAGGGTTTCAAAAGTGGGGCCTTGCAATCCGAGATATACGCCTTTGCGGTAAGAAATTCCTTTGCTTTTGGCGTAGTTCTCGGCGGTTTCAATCATTTTCAAGGAGTAGGGTTCGCTCATGTTTACAAAGCGCGGCCCGAAACGTGGATCGTTTTTGCCTCGCAAAGGATGTTCGGGAAAAAAGTTGATATGGTCGGTGATGATCATCACATCGCCTATACGAAAGTGCGGGTTCACCCCTCCGGATGCATTGGAAACGATAAGTTTATTGATGCCCATGAGTTTCATCACGCGTTCGGGAAAGGTTACTTCATACATGGAATAGCCCTCGTAATAGTGAAAACGCCCGTTCATGGCCATCACATATTTTCCGCCCAGTGTGCCGAATATCAGTGAGCCTTTGTGACCTTCCACGGTGGAAACCGGAAAGTTGGGTATATTTTTGTAAGGTATTTCCACGTCAATTTCAATATCTTCCGCCAAACTTCCGAGCCCGCTTCCCAAAACGATTCCGTAAACGGGGATTTCGTCGGTTAGGTCAAGCAGATGATCTGCTGTTTCTCTTGCTTTGTCATACAAATTTTCGGGTGTCAACATAGTCTATAATTTTTTGATTAAACAATATTTTATTTTCTGGTTCCAAACGGTAGGGAATATACAAAATATCGGGAAAATGAGGCTTTAATTTCTCATAGTCTTTTTCTGTAGTCAGAATTATACCGGGGTGGATGGATTGTATTTTTTTCTTTATCTTTTTGATTTGCAAATCATTATATGCGGCATGATCCGGGAAAGTTATCAAATGGAAATGTGCGGATTGTTCTTTTAAAAATTGCTCTAATGACTGCGGACGGGCAATGCCTGTAATCACTAAAACGGTTTTGGTTCGGAGTTCTTCCCAAGATATTTTTTGAATGTCATTTTGCGGTTGGCCGTATATTTCTTTGAAAAAGAATACAGGTTTTCCGTAGTCTTTCAATTGATTTTTTATTTCTTCTTTTCTTTTGTCATCAGCAGGCGAAGGGGTTTTGGTGACAATAAACATATCCGCCGCATACGCCCTGGATTTTAAATCTCTCAAATAGCCGGCGGGAAACAAATCATCTTCGGTGAAAATTTTATGGTAAGGGGTGAGTAATAAATTCAAACCCGCCTTGACGCGGCGGTGTTGAAAAGCATCGTCCAATAAAATGACGTCGGGTTTAGCTTTCTGTTGCAATAATTCTATCCCTCTCGCGCGGTTTTCATCCACGGCAACGGTTACTTTTTCTCCCAAAAGGTGGTATAGCTGATAGGGTTCATCGCCCAATTCCTTCCAACCGGATACGGGAGAGGCCATCAAAAATCCTTTGGTTTTTCGTTTATACCCGCGACTCAAAACGGCCACTTTGTGGTTTTGGGATAAAAGTGATGCCAAATACAAAGTGACGGGGGTCTTCCCCACGCCACCCAAATTCAAGTTTCCGATATTGATGACGGGTATATCGAAAGTGCGGGATGAAAGCCAACCCAAGTCATATAGTTTGTGTCTTACATACAATATCGCTTTCAAGAACGAGCTCAATATTTTCCGCAGGAGATGCATTTAAACCGATTTCCAAATTTTAATCAAGACCAACTCCAAAATTAAGAACAATAAGGACAAAATAAAAAACCATTTTTGTAGTGACCCTTTATGTCCGGATATTTTTTTTTGAAGGATTTCAAGGGATGTATTGTCTTCCAAAATGTGTACATTGGGGAGGGTTTGTTTATTTTTATTTGAATAATATTGCGGAATATTTTCTTTCCGGTCAATATTGAAAGCCACAACATCCAACGTGTCGGTTCCGGATAATACGAAATAAATTCCTGCTTTTTCCAACCATTCGGCAGGATACAAGGTCAGCGTGGAACCGGAACGCTCTGCATAAGGAATGATTTCTTTTCCGTTTCCCACCAAATGCAAAGGTTTTTCTGAAACGGGAACATTTTTAATTCTAACCTGTACACCGGGCTTGATATAGTAATATAATTGATTTGTTTTGAGCTGATATAAGGGTTTATAAAATACGGGGACAATAAAGGGAGATAGATAAAAATCGCCGTTTTCCGGAGAAATGCCGGCGGTGAAATAGTGTATATTTTGTTTTTTCAAGAAAAACGGCCGGCCGTCTTCAAAACCCAGCAAGACTGTATGCTTGGACTGAACCGGATATGATTTTTTGATAACCGGAGGTTTGAATTTGTCTGTTTTTCCTTTGAAAACATCCTTGAAAAACGGATGATACCTGTTGATATAAGTGATTTCTTTTTCTTGTTTATGCACTTCGCCCGGTTGCAAACCCATTTGCTCA
>JALVDN010000223.1 GCA_027008965.1 Flavobacteriales bacterium
CGATATTTCGCCCGCCCGTATCCGGCCCGGCGACAAAATCATCCTGAGCAACCACATTGCCGCACACAGTATCGCCATTTTGTCTATCCGCGAAGGATTGACTTTCGAAACCGAAATCGAAAGCGACACCACCAACCTCAATCACGTGATTAAGGATTTACTGGACAAATTCGGTGCTGACATCAAATTTTTCCGCGATCCTACACGTGGTGGAGTTGCAACTGTTTTGAACGAAACGGCTCAACAAACCGGTTTGGGTATTGAGATCATCAGCGAAAATATTCCGGTTTTGCCGCAAGTAAAAGCCGCCTGCGAAATGCTCGGCCTCGACCCGCTTTATTCGGCCAACGAAGGTGTTTTCATTGCGATTGTCAAGCCCGAAATAGCCGACAAAATGGTGCATTTCTTGCACCAAAACCCCAAAACCGAAAAAGCTGTCGTGCTGGGTGAAGTAACCACCGATCATCCCGGCAAAGTGTTGATGAACACCACGCTCGGTGGCCGGAGGGTGGTGCATATGCCCATAGGAGAACAATTACCCAGAATTTGCTAATACTAAAATTTTTAAAATTTAAGTCATTATGGAAATAAGTTTTTTAAGTGGATTTATAGCATCATCGGTACATGTTTTAACCGGTCCGGATCATTTGGCGGCCGTTGCGCCCGTAACCGCACGGAAAGAGAAAAAACATTGGAGAGTAGGTTTTTTCTGGGGCTTGGGGCATCTTTTCGGAATGCTGTTGTTGGGCGTTTTGTTTTTGGCCTTCAAAGAAGTTTTCCCCGTGGACAAAATTGCTTCCGCAAGTGAAAGTATTGTGGGTTACATTTTGATTCTTTTAGGTATTTGGGTTATTTACAAGTTATCTAAAAAACGCGGCCGGCATATCCACAAACACATTCATGTCAATGAAAAAGGAGAAACCGTCATCCACGAGCACAGTCATTCACATCCGCATGAACATGATTCGCTTGAAGGGAAAAAACTCGCTTCGGAATGGATGATTTTCGGTATCGGAACTATTCACGGATTTGCAGGCGTTTCGCATCTTCTGATTATGCTTCCGGTTTTGTTGATGGAAAATTTAGGCGATTCGGTTTTATACTTATCCGGATTTGTGTTGGGAACCATTCTGAGTATGACATTATTTGCCATGGTTTTAGGTCTCATCCGCAACAACATGAAAACCGGTCGTTTACTCCATGGATTTCAATTGGTTATGGGTGTGATAAGTATCGGTGTGGGAGTATTTTGGATATGGAGTAATTAAATTTGTGTTATAAATTCAATATAATTTTCAGGAGTGATGGTTTTTAATTCCGCTTCCGGATAATTTTCCAAAAATGATTTTGGATATTTAATTTTTTTTCGGGGATTCCATTTTATTTCATAAGCATAGATTTTCCCATCTCTTTCCTCAATATAATCTACCTCTTGTTTATTATAATTTCTCCAAAAATATGAATTCACATAAATTTCATGATAGGACAGATATTTCCTTCTTTCGGTTATAATGAAATTCTCCCAAAGTTTTCCAATCTCATTCATTCGTGAAGACATCGGCATAAAGTTGTTGATGACTGCATTTCTTATCCCCAAATCATAAAAATAAATTTTTCTTGACTTTCGGATTTCATTTCTCGGATTTTTTCCAAAGGAAGCTAATTTATAAACAACAAAAGTCTTTTCCAGTAAATCAATATAATTTTCTACCGTTTCCTTATCCAATCCGACATTTTGTGCCACTTCATTAAACTTAATCAAGTCTCCTGTTTGATAAGCCAAAGTTTGTAATAATTTGGTAATTTTATCCGATTTTTTGATTTTATTTAACTCCAAAATATCTTTGTACAAATAACTCCCGGTGAGCTCTTTCAGTCGTCTTTTCGCATCATGTGGGTTCATCACAATTTCCGGATAATATCCATAAACCAATCGGTTCTCAAGGTTTTTATGCTCTTCAAAAACACCATGATGCAGGCTCATTTCTTCAAATGAAATCGGATATAATGTATATTCGAATTTTCGACCTGTAAGCGGTTCATTGATTTCATTGGCTAGGTCTATTACAGATGAACCTGTTATAATCAGTTGACTTTTAGGAAAATGATCTATAATCAATTTGGCCGAAAGCCCTATGTTTTTGATTCGTTGTGCTTCATCAATCACGATTATATAACCGTCTTTTATAAAAGTCTTGAAAAGAGACAAGTTTTGGGCTTCAAATAATTCCCTGGTTTCCAACTCGTCGGCATTGAACCATATAACATGATCAAATCGGGAAGTGATTTGCTTTACCAAGGTGGTTTTCCCTACTTGTCTTGCACCGTAAATGATGATAGCTTTGTTTTGAAACAAACGGTGAACTATCTTTTCTTCTAAAATACGTTTGATCATTATCTGTATTTTGATACAAAATTACAAAATTTTCGGTTTCATCCGAAAAATTCCTATAAAATTTTCGGTTTTATCCGAAAAATTCATCCGAGTAGCGGAATAAACTCTTTCAAAACGATGGTTTGTTCACGATCGGGACCCACGGAAATAATGCTTACGGGAACGCCCGTGTATTTCTCAATAAAAGCAATGTATCTCTTCAATGCCAAAGGTAAATCTTTTATCGAGCGAGCACTAGTGATATCTTCGTTCCATCCTTCCAAGGTTTCATAAACCGGTTCC
>JALVDN010000224.1 GCA_027008965.1 Flavobacteriales bacterium
TTTGAGATACGATCTATTGTAAAATAATATAATTATCCTCAATTAGGAAATCGGAATGAAACTATCAATAACTTGTGCACAATGTATGAAGGATGACATAGATAGTGACCATATTATTGGAACAGTTGAGTTTAGAGATGATGGCAGGTACGAAATCACATGCCCTAAAGGACATAGCTCCATTACTTTACTGCAGCAGCAAAAATTTGAATTACTTTTTGATATAGGTGCATATGCCATTGTTGATGGCTACTATCGTGAAGCGGTATCTTCTTTTACATCTTCACTGGAAAGATTTTATGAATTTTTTATAAAAGTAGTTTGTGTTTCTAAAAAAATAGAGTGGAATGACCTTCAAGATACGTGGAAAAAGGTATCAAATCAGTCAGAAAGGCAGCTGGGAGCTTTTATATTTCTATATTTACAAGAATTTGGAGAAAAACCAGACCTGCTGCCCAACAGTAAAGTAAAATTTAGGAATGAAGTGATTCACAAAGGGAAAATACCTACTAAAGACGAGGCTTTAAATTATGGGCAAGCAATACTTGATGTGGTCCGCCCGACTCTGAAAATCTTAAAAAAATGTTATGAAGAATCTATACAACAAGTTACTTTACATCATTTAAGCAGTTCACGATTACCTTCGGATGATGGCAAAGCAGTATCTACTTTAGGTATTAGAACTATTATTAGTCTTTCTTGGCCATCACATGATGAAAGAACATTAGAAACTGCTTTATCTCAGTTGCCCAGACGGTAATGATATAACAAATTACCCGTACTGACTCTCCTTACATTGCGCTGCACAGCTCCATAAGTCGAAGGGTGAAGATTTCAAAGGCAGGCGATAAGATTTTTGGAAGGGCACTCTTTATTCCGGTCATGGTATTCAAGAGATACAATATAAAACTAAAAGCTTGTTACTAAAGGTTAAAGTAGCGGCAAGCACGCGACCGCTGCGTAGGTTTCGGTGATGAGAAAGTTGATAGTCATAGCACATTTTCTTTGCAAAGCCATAAATATATCTGTAGCGTTGTTTTGTATTTCTGATGTTCTCAAGGTAGCGACTAACTCAATAGGAATAAGACAAACTTTAGCAAACAAACCAAAATGTTGTACATTGTATCCGAAAATATGAGAACTATGTTTATCCGTCAGGTCTTGCCTAAGGAGTTGGGATGTGGGTAAATACGTAGTAGTTATAACGCTGAATTATCTCAAACATACAGTAGATAAACTTGTCTGTGTTCTTGGGCTGAAACATTCCCTGATTCTATGTAAATTCGAGAGTATATGATAAAGGATTGATTTTGATGATTAAAAAAAATCATAAACAGGCATTGGACTTTTATATACAAAAAATACCTTATTTCAAAGAGATAATAAAGATAATAAAACATTTATTTGATATGCTGATTAAACTTATAGTAGTTATTCTTATTACAAATATATATATTTTATATGAAGGTATGGATACCCGAGGCATCTTATCAATGTTAGAGCACAAATTAAATTTTATATTAATAATAACTGCATGTACTTTTTGCATGATCTTGCCGAACTTATTTTTTCATAAATTAAATGCCAGGAAATGGCTCTATATTTTAAAAATATCCGTAATGACAAGTATCGGTACTGTGATAGTTGCAACAGGTTTTTTGTTTGGGATGGCAATAAACAGACTAATGTATGATGTATTAAGAGACCATGATATTAATTCGACAGATTCCATCAGAACGATATTTGGAGATTTTTTTCTCATTTGGATATTTGTCATTGGCTGTTCTTACATATTGGAAAAGATCCTTGAAAACTTAAAACACAAAAATGAAGTGACCAATGGAAATCAATAGTTAGTCCCATCCAAACTGCAAAATGTTAATGCAGTAATTGCATGACAACTAATTGCAAACGTTATTGCCGGGAATAAAAAATCTATAGCCCGGCAGGCAGATCCGCTTTCAGTGCGTCGGCAACGGTATTCTCCGTGGCTTTCGCGTAAATGGTCGTGGATGCGATGTTCGAGTGCCTCAATATCTTTTTCACAACCAACGGATTGACTCCCCTTTGGGTCAGCCTCATCGCAAGCGTGTGCCTCAAAAGGTGCAGCCCCTTTTTCCTTATCCCCGCCCTTTTGTAGACCCTGTTGACGATCCTGTAGGCGTTTGACCTGTTCAACCGCCCTCTTCCGCCGGTCCTCATGATCGGATCGTCCTCGCCGAGTGCGGCGGCATCGGCGAAATAATCGAGCTCTTCTTCGATCGTCGCTTTCGGTATATAGGCGTTCTGCTCCTTTCCACCCTTTCCATATATTTTGATATTAAAAATCTCGGAGTCTTCGCTGTTCGTGAAATCCACGAGTCTGACACCGAGCGCCTCGCTGATCCTGAGTCCGGCATAAAGCATCAGCTTGATCAACAGTGAGTTCCGGTAGGAGTTGTAGTCGCCCTTTTTCGACTTTTCTCGCTCGAGCGTGTTCAGCAGGCGCTCTATCTCGTTTTCATTCAGGTACACAAGCTTCTCTTCCATCTTCGAGGTGTCCGCTATGCGGATTTTGCCGAAACGGCGCTCGAAGGTATAGAGATCGTCATTGTTGTCGCTGATGAACGTGAAAAAATTTTTTACAGCCTTCAGGTAGGTCTGTTTTGTCGACTTTGATAGGA
>JALVDN010000225.1 GCA_027008965.1 Flavobacteriales bacterium
GATCAACAGGCTTCATTTGAATCGTTTCCGTTTGGTTGCACCCGGAGAGAATAAAATGAATGGTCATGCAGTTTTATTTCAGCTGACCGATTTAAAAAAATTCGGATTAAGCTTGCCTGCTTTCCGTTCGGATGTATCCTATACCGGACTCAAAACATTATTGCCCTTGGTGGCCGAACGTTTACCCGAGGAAATTGAAAATTTAAAAAAACTTTCTATAGAAGGTGATTTGGAATACTTTCCGGAGCGGCTTTCCTTTAACGGGAATATCCAAAATGAACAAACCTATGCTGACGGAGCATTAAGCATTGTTGGATTGAACACCGTCCCGGTATATGATTTACAAGTTAATATCGCCAAATTGCCACTGGATGTATTGCTCAAAAATAATGAATGGGGAAATCTTTCCGGTGAAGTGAAAATGAAGGGAAAAGATTTTTCTCCGGAACAAGCAAGGGGAAAAATAGAAGCCGTATTGAATGAATTGGAATTCCGGCAATATGCCTATAAGAAAATTCATAGCGTGATTACATTTGATAAAGGAATTGTGAGAAGCACAACTCGTGTGAAGGATCCAAATTTTCAAATGGCTGCAGGTGGCGAAATGAACATTGGAAATAGAAGAGACTACAAACTGAATCTCCAACTCACCTCAGCCGATTTATACCGTACGCATTGGGTGAATCATGATACTTTAGCCCGGTTGCAAGGAAGTTT
Organism: Flavobacteriales bacterium; assembly: GCA_027008965.1. Taxonomy (GTDB): domain Bacteria; phylum Bacteroidota; class Bacteroidia; order Flavobacteriales; family Flavobacteriaceae; genus JAADED01. The sequence goes on from JALVDN010000225.1 coordinate 718, forward strand.
GTCGGCTGATATTCAGGGCGATAATCCCGACGATTGGACCGGCAGGCTCTTTTTTAAAAATATCCGCTATGTAACTTCTTCCAATATCTATCAAACGGATTCCATTGAAATACGATCCGAAAAAAAAGATTCTTTGAAGCATTTGGTTTTTACATCGGACAGGGTGGTGAACGGTTATGTAAAAGGTTTTTTTTCATGGAAAAATCTTCCATCCATGATGAAAAAAGCCATGAATACCGTTCTCTATCTACACCGGAATATTCAAACACCCGAAAATGAATACCTTGGTTTTAATTTAAGGTTTGACAAAAATTTCTTGCAATTGTTGATGCCCGGATTACGATATACCAATCAAACTATGGTCAAAGGAATGATAGACATGCGTGAAAATGCAGTTCATGTGGAATTTGACTCCAAAGAACTCGAATTTGATAATTTCCATGTTTATCACTCAAAATTAATTGTGGACAATCAAAACCCCATTTTCAATTTGTTTGTCAAAGCCGATTCCCTGTTGATTGACACTTATCCCGTTCAAAACCTTAAAGCCATTCACTTGAAAATCCGGGACACCATCTTTTTGAAAACCAAATTTACAGGCAACCGGGTTAAAAAGGACACCTTTGATTTGGCCATGAAATATACACTGGATTCCATGCAAAATATTCATGGTCAAATGATGCCGGGTAAAATGGTGGTGCGGAATTCCATTTGGAAGTTTGATCCTGCACAACATGCCAACCGTTGGGATTATTTTGTGAAAAACGACTCTCTCTCTCTCCGGGATATTACTTTATTTAGCGGAGAACAATATGTGAAACTAAACGGTTACAATACGCCCGATAAGCGGGATATCATTTGGCAATTCAAAAACTTGATTTTGGAGCAATTATATGCGGGTTTTGATCCTTTTCACTGGAAAGGTGTGATGAACGGACAACTTAAAATGGGAAAAGTCAGTAAAATTCCTTTTTATAATGCAGATTTAAACATCAATGGTTTTGAGCTGAACAATACCTATTTGGGTTTTTTGAATATTGCTGCCAAGTCCGTCAATAATGAGGTGGTTTTTCTGGACATTTTTAACCGGAACAATGAATTCAAGAATAATTTTAAGGCCATGGGGTATTTGGATTTTTCAAAAAGAAATTTGGATGTTAATGTGACCGTTTCCGATTTTCCGCTGAAAATGTTCAATCCCGTATTGCAAGATATTTTTAATAACATAAGGGGAACCACCACCGGACACATCAATATTTCAGGCCCGATGAATAATCCGCAATACAACGGCTCCTTGTTTATGAATGGAGCGGGATTGGGAATCAATGTACTGAAAACCGATTATGCATTTCAAAATCAAACGGAAGTATTATTACAGGGACAAAAATTTGTTTTTAATAACACTTCTTTTTTTGATACGGAATATCAAACGCAAGGCACTCTGGACGGATATATCTCCTTTTATAATTTTGAAAATTGGTTTGTAGATTTAAATATCAATGCCGATAAATTGTTGGTATTGAATACACCACCTGATTTGGAATCTTTATATTACGGAACAGCTTTTGTTTCAGGGGAGGCAAGCATCAAGGGATTTGTAAACGGAATAAAAATAGATGCGGATGTGAAATCCGAAAAAGGTTCAAAGATTTACATCCCGTTGCGTGATGTGGAAACTATCGGAGAAGACGATTTTATAGTTTTTCATGATAAAAAAGACTTCAAAAAAATAAGCCGGCCCAAACTGAAAAAAGTTTATGAAGGCCTGGAACTTAACTTGGATATTGATGTAACACAAGATGCGGAAGTGGAAATTGTGGTGGACCCGGAATTCGGTAGTAAACTTATCACCCGCGGTGAGGGGACTTTATTATTAGAAATACAAACCGAAGGGAAATTCCAGATGTGGGGTTCCTATCAAGTTTTGAGCGGAAA
>JALVDN010000226.1 GCA_027008965.1 Flavobacteriales bacterium
CCTCCCGATCGCCTGATGGCACGTGTAACATTACCCGCTCCGGAATTATAGGCCGCAAGCGCCAGGTTCCAATCTTTGAAAATTTCATACAAATCCTTCAAGTGTTTGGCGGCGGCTTCAGTGGATAGCTCAGGAGATTGTCTTTCGTCCAAATAAGATGTCATTTCCAAGCCGTATTTTTTCCCGGTGAAATACATAAATTGCCATAATCCTACGGCTCCCATTCGAGATTTCGCCTTAGGATTCAATGCGGATTCAATGATAGGTAAATGTTTGATTTCCAAAGGAACACCTTCTTTCATCAATTTTTCTTCAAACATGGGATAATAATAAGTTTCGGCAACGCCAAACATTTTTTCCAAAGACGCCTTTCGTTTTGAAAGAAAAAACCGGAGCGTTTTAACCAAAGCCGGATGATAGGTTATTTCAATAGCCGTCCGTTCATTCAGTTTTTTAATTTGCTCTTTCAGAATGACTGTATCTATAGATATGTTTGCCGTGGGTCCTGAAGATGAATCGGATTCAGGATTCCACATCTCGGCACCATTGTTTTTAAAATAAAAACCGGTATACCACAAACTATCCATCCGCTTCAATGAATCCACATCTTTGAGTGGCAAAGAATAAACCGTTTGAACAGCATTTTGGTGAATTAAAGTATCAGATGAGTTCTGCGCTTTGGTTATAGTTAAAAAAAGAATGAAAGCAATGGAAAATATTTTTTTAGATGGTTTCAACTTCACGATTTTTATGCTATTTTATAACTAACGAAAATATAATTTATTGTTTAATCTTCCAAGGCTTTGATAGCCGGCAGGTCTTTACCCTCAAGCATCTCTAACATGGCTCCTCCGCCGGTTGATATATAACTTATTTTATCTTGCAAACCGTATTTTTTTACTGCTGCAACCGAATCACCTCCACCAACCAATGAGAAGGCTCCTTGGTTTGTTGCTTCAGCTATAGATTGCGCAATGGACCTGGTTCCTTTAGAGAATGCATCCCATTCAAAAACGCCCGCTGGACCGTTCCAGATAATTGTTTTGGATTGTTTAATGACTTTGTCCAATAAATTTATAGTTTCCGGGCCTATATCTAATCCCATCCATTCTTCCGGAATATGATCTGCATCTACAATTTTTGTATTGGCACCGGGTGAAAAATCATCGGCAACAATAAAATCTACAGGAAGGACTAAATCAACTCCTTTTTCTTTAGCATATTTCATTAAGTTCTTCGCTTCATCTATTAAATCGTCTTCTACAAGTGATTTTCCGGTTTGTTTTCCTAAAGCTTTTAAAAATGTATAAGCCATTCCGCCTACTATAATCAAATTATCCACTTTGTCCATTAAATTTTTGATTACACCGAGCTTGGATGAAACTTTGGCTCCTCCAATGATGGCTGTTATGGGATGTTCGCCTTCTTCAAGCGCTTTTTTAATATTTTTAACTTCGTTGGCCAAAAGATATCCTGCGGCTTTTTTCCCGGGGAAAAAACGTGCCACAACGGTTGTGCTGGCATGCGCCCGGTGGGCCGTACCAAAGGCATCGTTCACGTAGGCGTCGGCCAGAGCGGCCAATTCACGGGCAAATGCTACATCTCCTTTCTTTTCGCGCGGATCAAACCTCAAATTTTCTAGTAACATGACTTCTCCTTTTTTTATGGACCCTGCCTTCTTTTTTACTTCGGGTCCGATAATTTCAGGTGAAAAAATTATCCTTTTACCCAATACTTTTTCCACTTCGGGAATAATATGTTTCAAACTGAATTTTTCATCCGGTCCTTTGGGTCGTCCTAAGTGCGACATCAAAATAACACTTCCTCCATCCTTGAGTATTTTTTCAATGGTGGGTTTAGCCATCACAATACGTGTGTTGTCCGTAACATTGTATTTTTCATCCAAAGGCACATTGAAATCCACCCGGACCAATACTTTCTGATTGTTATAATTAAAATCATCCACCGTTTTCATTGGCCTTTCTTTTTACGGGCAATTTAATAAAAAAGACGGATGTGGAAAGCCTCATCCGTCTTTTATGATATTTTTAAAGTATTTTTATTCGGTCTCCTCGGAATCTTTCACTTGACCTCCTTCAGGTTCTTGATCTTCATTCACAATAATGAAATCCGAACGCCTGTTTTGCTGATGTTGTTCGTTTGTACAACTTCCGCAAGGTTCACATTTAACAAGCGGTTCCGACTCACCTTTACCTTCCCAGGTCAATCTGGATTCATCAATACCTTTTGAAATGATATATTGAACCGTGGACTTTGCGCGTTTTTCAGTGAGTTTTTGGTTATATGCAGCCGGACCTCTACAGTCGGCATGGGAAACCACATGTATTTTCAACTCGGGATATTTCTTCATGGCTTCCACTACTTTATCCAATTCAAAAGCGGCATCTCTTCGTATATTCCACTTATCAAAGTCAAAGTAAATTGGGTTGATTTCAAGTTGCTCGGCTGTGATAATTTTTTCAATCGGATTGAGTTCAATGGTCACATCCACCGCTTCATCAAATGTGCCTTCTACATTCACTTTGTTGTTTTCATATTCATCGGCTCTTGCTTCCAATACCACATCTTTTCCGCCTTCAATAATAAAATCCACTTCACCTTTTTCATTAGCGGT
>JALVDN010000227.1 GCA_027008965.1 Flavobacteriales bacterium
TTGCGAGGAGGCTTGGAGCGGAGGCGACAAGACCCCGCAGCAAGCGATACAAAAACCGGCTTGCCCGAGCCGAATTCAAGCGGACAGCCCGGTGCCCGCCGGGGCGTTGCATCAAGCATCCGATGGCGGATAAATTGATTTTACTTGGGGTGAGAACCAAGCCAACCGTCCGGAAGGCGTAGCCGTAGATGAATTTTTTGGTTCAAAGCAGGTTGGTTTGATCAGCGGATGCTTGATGCAACGCTGTGAAAGCGCCGGCGGACGAGCTTTTTGGTGAAGTCCGCCGGCATGCTTGAACCCGTGCGGGCAGGCGCCCAGAAAATTTAAGCATTATTGATTTTGAATTTTCCTCAAATAGTTGAGTGCGCTTCCGGCTTTGAACCATTCTATTTGTTCTTGGTTGTAGGTGTGATTCACTTGGATCACATCCACAGATTTGTCGGGATGAACAATTTCCACGGTCAAGGGTTTGCCGGGCGCAAATTCGTTGAGGTCAACAAAGTTGAAGACGTCATCTTCTTGGATTTTGTCGTAGTCATTTTCATCGGCAAAGGTTACGGCGAGCATGCCTTGTTTTTTCAGGTTTGTTTCATGGATGCGGGCAAAGGATTTCACAATGACAGCTATCACACCCAAATGACGCGGTTCCATGGCGGCATGCTCACGTGATGAGCCCTCGCCGTAGTTATGATCTCCTACGATGACGCTTAATTTTTTGGCTTGCTTTAAGTCACGGGCCACTTTGGATACGGGTTCGTATTTTCCGGTAAGCGGATTTTTGGTTGTTCCCATTTCATCGGTGAACGCATTGATGGCACCGGACAACAAGTTGTTAGAAATGTTATCTAAATGACCGCGGTATTTTAACCATGGACCTGCGGGTGAAATGTGGTCGGTTGTACATTTTCCTTTTACTTTGATTAAAAGCGGCAAGTCATAAAGGTTATCTCCGCTCCATGCCGGGAAAGGTGTGAGCAGTTGAAGGCGTTCGCTGTCGGGTTTGATGACGATTTCCACATCAGAACCGTCTTCGGCGGGTGGAATAAATCCCGGATCATCGGTTTCAAAGCCTTTTGGAGGCAATTCCCATCCGGAAGGGTCTTCCAGCATGATTTCTTCTCCGTTTTCGGTGGTCACGGTGTCGGTTCGGGGGTCAAAATCCAAACGGCCTGAGATGGCCATGGCCATCACTGTTTCAGGTGAACCGACGAAGGCGTGGGTGTTGGGATTACCGTCGTTTCGTTTAACAAAGTTTCGGTTGAATGAATGAACAATAGTATTTTTTCGTTGGTCTTCCAGGTCGGTTCTTTTCCATTGGCCTATACAGGGTCCGCATGCGTTGGTGAAAATGGTGGCACCGAGTTTTTCAAACACTTCAAGGATTCCGTCGCGTTCGGCCGTATAGCGTACTTGTTCGGAACCGGGATTGATACCCAGTTGTGCTTTGAGTTTTACGCCTTTTTCCAGCGCTTGTCGTGCAATGGATGCAGCACGGGAAAGGTCTTCATAGGATGAATTGGTACATGAACCGATGAGTCCCCACTCCACTTCCAAAGGCCAATCGTTTTCACGGGCACGTTCTTTCATTTGACTCAAGGGGGTGTCTAAATCCGGTGTAAAAGGACCATTGAGATGCGGTTCCAGTTCATCTAAATTAATTTCAATGACTTGGTCGTAGTATTTTTCGGGATTTTCATAAACTTCAGGATCTCCTTGGAGATATTCCTTGATTTCATTGGCCATATCGGCCACTTCACTCCGTCCGGTTGCACGAAGGTAGCGCTCCATGGCTTCGTCATAGGGGAAGTTGGAGGTGGTGGCGCCTACTTCTGCGCCCATATTACAGATGGTGCCTTTTCCGGTGGCGGAAATGGTTTGTGCGCCCGGGCCGAAGTATTCAATGATGGCACCGGTTCCACCTTTTACGGTGAGTATTCCGGCAACTTTTAAAATCACATCCTTGGGTGATGACCAACCCGAAAGTTTTCCGGTGAGTTTCACACCAATCAATTTGGGCCATTTGAGTTCCCAAGGCATGCCGGCCATCACATCAACAGCATCGGCACCTCCAACGCCGATGGCTACCATTCCCAAACCGCCTGCATTGGGTGTATGCGAATCGGTACCTATCATCAATCCGCCGGGAAACGCATAGTTTTCCAATACAACTTGATGGATGATTCCCGCTCCGGGTTTCCAAAAACCTATGCCGTATTTACGTGATGCACTTTCAAGAAAATTATACACTTCGTTGTTACGGTTGATGGCTTCTTGCAAATCTTTATCGGCGCCCATGTAGGCTTGGATCAAATGATCCAAATGTACTGTGGTGGGTACTGCCACTTTATCTTTGCCAGCTAGCATGAATTGAAGTAACGCCATCTGTGCAGTGGCATCTTGCATAGCCACCCGATCCACTTTAAATTTTACATAATCTTTTCCTCGTATATATTCTTTGTCCGGATCTCCTTGCCAGAGATGACTGTATAAAATTTTTTCTGACAATGTCATTGGACGCCCCAAAACTTGACGGGCTTTTTCTATCCTTGAAGGTATTATTTCATATACCTTTTTTATCATGTTTAAGTCTTGTACCATAGCATTATATTTTTCCCAAAATTAATTGTTTTCA
>JALVDN010000228.1 GCA_027008965.1 Flavobacteriales bacterium
AGCAAACATAAAATACCCTATCTATATGTGGCGGAATGGCTTGAAACCCATCCGCTGGGGCGTGCGGAATGGATTAAAGTTTTCGGACTATTGACCCACCGGGAGAAAAAAGCCGATAGTATTTTCAGTGAAATCAAGAAAAAATATGAAGCAATAAAGCATAAAGCCTCTCAAAACCGGGGAAAAAAACCGATGGTTTTTCAAGGAGGGATATTTCAAGATAAATTTTATGTGCCGGGAGGCCAATCATGGGCGGCGCAATTGATTCATGATGCAGGAGGGAAATATGTTTTAAGCACGGATAAAAATACTGAGAGCAAGGTTTTGTCGTATGAACAGGCACTGGCATATTTAAACCGATCTGATATTTGGCTCAATCCCGGTTCTTTTGAAACCAAGGAGCAATTGGTAAAAGCATTTCCTGCACTTGCGCATTCCAAAATTGGGAAAGAAGGTGAAATTTGGAACCTGTATACGGAGCATTTTTTTGAAAAATCAGTATTGCACCCTGAATATGTTTTGGAGGATTTATACCATATTTTCAAGAATGATAACATCCGGCAGTATCATTTTGCCCGACCTGTGAAATAGATAGTTCTTTAAAAAACCCAAAGCAAAGCTGACAAATATCACAAATCAATAATAGTATTAAAAATCCTTATATGGATTTCATTAGAAAAATGACAATAAAATTTTACATTTGCGCCAAATAAAGAAAATGTATATGGCTGAAAAGGAAAAAAAATATAATAGTGTAGTGACGCAGGTTTTTCAGGTTTCACCCACCATGCGTATCATCCGGGTCAAACCGGATGAATGGAAGATGCCTCCGTTCAAACCCGGACAATTTGTTGTGTTGGGATTGTATGGAGACGAACCCCGCATTGAGAATGCCGAACCCGAACATAAACCTGCCGATCCGGATAAATTGATCAGAAGGGCCTATTCCATTGCTTCCTCTTCACGTGATGATTTTATTGAATTTTATATTTCTTTGGTCAAATCTGGGCAATTGACACCGCGATTGTTCAACTTGAATGTAGGTGACCGCTTGTTTATGAGCCAAAAACCTACGGGAATGTTCACTTTGGACCAAGTGCCCGAGGATCAAAACTTGATATTGTTTGCCACCGGAACGGGTATTGCTCCTTACATGAGTATGCTTAGAACGGATGCGTTGAGCAGGCAAGGAAAAATTGTGGTGGTTCACGGAGCGGACAACAGTTGGGATTTGGGTTATCACGGCGAACTCAAGATGTTGGAACGCCTGTTCCCGCATAAATTACTCTACTATCCCACCATCACCCGTCCCGACAGGGAACCGGCCAAATGGGAAGGTGACACACGGTTTTTTGAAGAAATTTGGAAAGACCCTTCCTTTGCCGAAAAAATAGGGTTTAAACCCCAACCCGATAATACACACATCTTCCTTTGCGGTAATCCGAACATGATCACAAGCATGAAAGAAGTACTCAAACAAGACGGGTTCAAAGAACACACCAAACGAGAACCCGGCCAAATACACGCTGAAGAATTTTAATAGAAATGTCCGGAATAACTTTGAAACCGCTTTACTTAGTAAGGCGGTTTTTTGTTTTATGAATCCACCGGTTGGTAAGCGGTATATTTAATCGCGCCGGCGGGCGAAGCGATATCCTTTTGAAGCCCCGCCGGATTTTTGGCCACGGCGAGGAGGCTCCGAGCCACGACGAGGAGACCCCGCAGCCGTGCTTTGCCAAAAACCGAGCGGAGCGAAAAAGATTTAAGCGGAGCACGCCATAAGGCGCCCTGAAAATCATTCAAAAATATATGGTTTGACAAAATGTCACAGGCTTGAAGGAGGAATGGTTTTTGATGTTTTTAAATTGAAAATGAAGGTGTTATGAATGTACCCGGAAAAGTATTAACAGAAATTGCACGTTTGGCGATTTTGGAGGAATTTGAAGGGAAACCTTTGATTGATAAGCGTAAGTATTTGGCTCTTTTCCCTGCATTGGGAAAAGAAGGAGTGGTTTTTGTGACCTTAAATAAAATCAGGCGTTCCGGTGAGCCGGAGTTAAGAGGTTGTATAGGCTCTATCATCCCTAGGAGACCACTTATTGAGGATATTATTTATAATGCGAAAGCGGCGGCGTTTTCGGATCCGCGCTTTCCGCCATTGAAACCGGAAGAGTTGGAGGATTTGCGTATTGAAATATCCTTTTTGTCTTATCCGGAAAAGGTGGAATATGCGAATGTGGAGGATTTGAAAAGAAAAATCGTGCCGTTTGAGCACGGAGTGATTTTGCGATTGGGTGAGCGGCAGGCTACATTCTTGCCGCAAGTGTGGGAAAAATTGCCGGATTTTGACCTGTTTTTTGAGCATTTGTGCCAGAAAGCGGGATTGCCCGGCAAGTGTTTGGATTATCATCCGGAGATTTATGTTTATACTGTAAAAATCATAGAAGAAAATGAGTGAAACATTGACAGGAAAACCGGTATTGGAAAAATTTTATGAGAAGAAGGGCGACCGTATTGTTTGTAAACTCTGCCGGCATTATTGTCAATTGAAAGACGGGCAAGTTGGTGTTTGCGGAGTAAATAAAAATGAAGGCGGACAGTTGGTCAATTTGGTTTATGGAAAAATTGCCG
>JALVDN010000229.1 GCA_027008965.1 Flavobacteriales bacterium
CCACCATAATAATTTTCATTTGTGATTTTCCACCTTGATACTACCTGCGTTGATCGGCCAAAAATGATTAAATCCTTTACTGCGTAAAATTTTAATCACTTCCTTTTTTAAAACGCCTTGTCCTTCGCCGTGAATAACGGTGAAATTGCAGTAATGTTTTTGCCTGATGCTATTCAAGTATTGTTTCAGCTTTCTTAATTGCAATTGCAAAATTTCTCCGGACGGAAGATGTTCAATGCCTAATTTATCGGCATGCAAATCCAAGGTGTCGGTAACGGAAGGTTTGCGGGAAGTTTTATGCTTCCCGTCTCCTTTTTGAACAGGCACATAATCGCCGGGCAATCGGGTGGCCAATTCCTTGCCTATCACCACCAAACGTCCGGCCGGCATTTGATAATCAAATCCGTGTTCATCCTGAAAGGTGATGAATTGTCCTTCAATACGGGTTACCACACCCTCCAGTTGATCATCAAGCACACTTACACGGTCACCTATTTGAATTTTTTGAGCAGGCATCGGTTTTTAAAAATCATTCAAGATTTTCAAAATGATTTCTATCCCTTGATCCAGTTCATCATAAGAAACGGTCAGTGGGGGTGTTATTCTAACCGCTCTCGGTTCATATAGCAACCAAAATAGTATCAGACCTTTGTTCAAGGCTTCGAGGATTAATTTGTCGGCTGTTTTTTTATCGGGCATGATCAGTGCTAACATCAATCCCTTACCTCTTATTTCGTTGATCAAAGGATGTTTCAACTTTTTGCGAATATATTTTTCTTTTTCCGCTGCCAAACGGGACGCCTCTATTTTTTCAAGTTCATTCAAAGTTGCCCGGGCGGCCGCCATGATGACGGGATGTCCGCCAAAGGTGGTAATATGTCCCATGGGCGGTTGAATGAGGGTTTGCATGATTTCATAAGAAGCACTCACGGCGCCAACGGGCAATCCTCCGGCCAAAGCCTTACCGGTGATTAAAATATCGGGAACGACTCCGTAATGTTCAAACCCGAAAGTGTTTCCGGTGCGATGTAATCCGGTTTGAATTTCATCCAGAATGAGTAAAGCTCCGGTTTCTTCACATCGTTGTTTGACTTTTTTCAAATAACCGTGTTGCGGTTCAATGAAACCGGCGCCGCCTTGAATAGTTTCCAAAATAACGGCGGCGGTTTGTCCGGTGATTTTTTTCAAATCTTCTTCCTTATTAAATTCAATGAACTCCACGCCCGGAACGAGTGGTGTGAAAGGAATTTTGCGAGGTTCATATCCCATCACGGACATGGAGCCTTGGGTGTTACCATGATAGCTTTTCTTCGCTGCTATTATATGTGGTCGACCGGTATATTTTTTGGCTATTTTGATGGCGGCTTCCGTGGCCTCGGTTCCCGAATTTACAGGATAAACGGTTTGAAGGTTTTCAGGTAAAATATGCGCCATTTTCCGGGCAAAATCCAACTGGACATCTTGAATAAATTCACCGTAAACCATCACATGCCAATAGCGCTCCAATTGTTTTTTAACTGCCTTTTCCACCGCCGGCGGTCGATGTCCCAACGGTAAAGCTGACACACCCGCCACAAAGTCCAGATATTTTTTCCCTTGTTTATCATAAATGTAACTTCCCTGCGCATAATCCACCTCCAATCCCATGTAGGAAGGCCCTGTTTGAGCCAAAAATCTTTCAAAATCTTTTCGGTTTTTCATAACCCTTTGATTAATCTCATCGGTATTTTGGGTGGTTCGATTTGCTTTTCTTCTGTAATAATTTTTTTTCTACCGGGTTTTTGAGGAATAATAGCCCGTCCTTTCAAAATTTCTTCCTTGCTTTTGATTTGTTCGTCGCCACGCCATAAAAAACCTTTCAGTTTTCTTTTGTCCGGAGGATATTGTGAAGGAGGATAAGTGGTACCTTCGGGCTTCTCTAAAAGATAAATTTTTTCGGCTTCGCCTTTTTCGTTCAACTCGATTTTTATTTCGCTACAAACACTTTGATCTATTCCCACCAGTTTTCCGTCATCATCTCTGATAAAATATATGGTTTGGGCATTTCCCGTGATGTTGATGATGCGGAGTTTTCCGTCCACGAATTTTCCTTTCAGCTTTCTACCCTTTATTTGATTGAAGCCGGAACTGTCTTTTTGGGCGATAAAAACATTTGAAGGAATGATCAGTGAATCGGCCCGGTTGTTTTCAACGGTTTTTATCAGTATGGTGTCTCCCGTGATTTGGGAATCTTCATTCCACAAAACCGGGTTTTTGTATAGTTCAATCCATTGTTTTTTTTCATTCCTGTAGAGTGAATCGGCTTTTCCGCTCATTTCACCACTATAGAAGCGTACTTGCGGAAAAGCATAAACAATCCGAAAAGTATCGATTTGTTTCAAATAGATGTTCTGTGCATTAAACAGAACGGTATCTTTTACATCATAGTTGATCACAACCGGATCTTGATGTAATTCTACGGAGTCCTTCTTTTTCCATTGTCGGGCAAAACCGGCCCAAACCGTAACTTTTCGGATACTGTCCACCATCCTGACATTTCCCGATGCGGAATAAACGGAGTCTTTTTGGGTGAAATGGATACTGTCTCCCGCCATCCAACGCCCTTTTTCATCTTCTACATAAGCATTTTC